>JBGTJG010000182.1:0-13117 GCA_041745235.1 Ferruginibacter sp.
ATTTTAAAATGCTTACAAGAAACCTTGCAGCACAAGTTGCGTCCGGCAAGGCATATATGCATCAGGCAGCGGTGATGGCACAGGAAGGAAAAGTATATTTGCAGCAGGAGCAGGTAAAGTACAACAACAAGGTAGTAGCAGATAGAGAAGAAAAAAATACCGATGCTATCACCATGAACAGCATCATCGATCAATACAGCATTGATCGAATAGATCTGTTAAAGATCGACATTGAAGGATCAGAGAAAAATTTGTTCTCTGCAAATACAGAATGGCTTACAAAAACTGATCGCATCATTTTAGAATACCATTCAGAAGAAGACAGAAAGCAGGTTGTCAGCACCCTTAAAAAATATAATTTTAGTATAACTTTTCCTACTGAAAATGATGGGAGTTGTGACCTTCTTTTTGCTTCTGCAAACAGTAAGCTTCACGGGTAATGTCAGGACTTAAATAATTTGATTATCGGAGGGAGCGTATTTATTCGCAGT
Organism: Ferruginibacter sp.; assembly: GCA_041745235.1. GTDB lineage: Bacteria > Bacteroidota > Bacteroidia > Chitinophagales > Chitinophagaceae > Ferruginibacter. The sequence continues at coordinate 492 of JBGTJG010000182.1, forward strand.
GAAATGTATTGTTCATTGATCGGGTTCATAGACCTGTAAAAATCAGCGATCCCTTCTACGTCAGACCCTTCCATATCCAGAATCAGGTGAGAGCCTGAAAATTCTTCAATAACCCTGTCATACAAAAAGTAATTAGCACTGGTTTTTCTTCCTGCTGCAGTGGTGCACGATGCAATATTGTATAGCCTTTTCTTGTCCTTCAGAAGTATTACTGACGCAAGTAGTTCATCGTTCATCAGTACTTCCCTTACAACCAATTGATCTCTTTCATGAAGATAGCGGCAGTTCTCAGCAAAATTGATGTAATCCTTTTCACGTACAGAATTAAATCTGTCTCCGTATAATGTTTTAAACAGATCAATAGTGTTGCTGTAACTGACTGAAGGACGGTAAAGGAGGGTATGCTTATTGGCTTTTTTTAAATTCTTACAAAAGTTGGATTTATATTGATCAGCCTTATCTGTATAACCTCCGGTGATATCAATTATATAATTGTTTTTCAGTTCTGTTACCCCCTGCGAAAAATTTAATTCCCTGTTCGCATGATTAAGGTTTATCTCTATAAGCTTAAATCGTGATGCAGCAAGCTTTATAAAATCAGCTGTGATATCAGTGTCGTATAATGTCTTAAAAAAAATCCCTGCCTGCGGCAAAAATGCCGGTTGATAAAGGTATCTGATGCCATATTTTTTTCTGTACGGAAGAGGCATTACCGCTTCGTAATCATTAAGTACGATAGCATCCCATTGGCCGTTAGCTGCGTTATTCAGATAAAATGATTGGCAGTAAATTAATGAATCAGCAGACTGACTGATACAATCATCCCATTTATGGAAATCTATTTGAGCATGATTTATATACAGCAGTCCCACACTATAAATTTAGCTGAGGGATGAGGTTTGAAAGGCGCAGCTGCTTCACATCTATGCTGAAGGAGATATTTTTGATAAACCTTTTTTCAGTGATGGTTGATTTAAAATAATCAGCATATACCTTACTGTACACAATCGGTAAATAGATATTCAGGGCATCCTTAAAAAATGAAACCTGCAATCCTGCATCATACAGGAATCTCCCTGTAGCAGCATTCTTGTTCCAGGCGGCTGCGTATGTTCCTATATCTGCAAATAAACGAACCGGCATTTTTATCGGTAAAAGAGAAAAAGGGTTTATGCTTTTTGGTATATCTGTAGTAAGGTTCACTGCACTGAGCCAATCATCGGTCTTACCTATCTTATTGCTCAAAAGATCTGTACGTACTTTAAAAAATCCATCCCTGTTCATGATCTGTTGGCTGCCGGAGCCTTCAAACTCATTCCTTCCGATAAAATAATTATTGTAAGTATAATCCTCATATCCTTTCGGCCCGGTCATGTTCAGATGATAACGGTCCGTTTTAAATTGATTTGCAAAAGTCTTATCCCCGGTGTAAATAAATTTACCTGCAAAAAAACGAACGTTCAACCCGCCGTTTTTAGGGTAATTGAAAAAGTAATTTCCTGTGAGATTAAGCCTTACAAAACCATCCCCCTGTTCAGCCTGAGCTGTGCCGCTGTACGGATAGAGCACCCGTGAATTTGCAATCGATAATTCGAGTTGGTTCACATAACGCTGTTCTTTGGGATAGCTGATGATATCTTTGTTATTCACAAAATCGCGGGTAAAGAAAAGTTGTGTTTCATTGATCAGGAACGTTTTGAACTGGACAGATTTTTTAAGATGGCTGCGGGGATTTTTATTTGCAAAGACATATTTCAGTGAGGGCACGATTTTACTGATAGGTAAAGCATTTTTTGAACCCGTTGAATCCCTAAAAGAATCTGCAGTAAATGTTGCACCGGATAAAGAAAAGGTCAATCGTGCTCCTGATGAGCCCGGGTACATATTGTACTCAGCTCTTCCTATTCCGTTGAGCCTTTTTGTGCCGGTGGCAAATAACGGTGCAGCTACAAATTGAAAATTACCCGGTGGCAAATTATAATTGTGAACGATCCCGCCGATCATGAGTTTATCATAAAAATTATATCCTATTGCAGGTGCAACTGATATGTATTTGTATATATCCGTTTCCCTGAAATTGAAGAAGGAAGCCACTTTGAGGCGCTTTTTCTGATCAGTTTTCAGTTGACCTTTTACATTGAGAAGATTAAATATATCGGTTAGGTCTCTGCCGGATATTTCTTCTGCTGTTGCTTTAAAATTCTCCGGTTGGGGATGCCTGAATTTCCATTTCTCATAATACGCTTTCATCACTTTGTCAAACAGTTCTCTCCCCAGATCTGCCTCAAGCTTTTCCATCCAAAGTCCCGCTTTTATGTAGCCTATCAAACCATAATTCAGTGCTGAGAAGTTTGCAGAATGCGTTGCTATTGGCTGGTCTTTTTTTATTTTTATAACAGACTCAACCACCGGCTGTTCTATATTTTCAGGTACGCGGCTTTCAATAAACCTGCCTGCTTTCAATTTTACCCGGTTATTTTCAGACACATATTCACGGCGGTAACGGTGGTCATAAAACGTATTAATTCCTTCATCCATCCAGGGAAAGCTGCGTTCATTTGTTGCGAGTATCCCATAAAACCAATTGTGCCCTACTTCGTGGTTTATTACCCTTTCCAGCTCGGGCTCTCCCCCGCCTGCGGTAACCAATGTAATGGTTGGATACTCCATCCCGCCGCCTGATAAAGCTGCATTGTCCACCACTGTAACGACATTGTAGGGATACTCTCCCAGCCATTCGTTTTTGCTGAGAATTGATTTCTTAATGTACTCGATACTGTTCACCCACCACTTTTCATTTGCGGGCAAAACAAAAGCATAAAGCGCTTTTATTTTACCTGAAGCCGTTTGCATTGTATCATACTTCACTGAAAAGCGCTTATCTGCAAACCAGGCAAAATCATGCACATTGTCCTGGACATAACGTAAGGTTTTAGTAGTCGAAGAAGAAGCAGGGATTGGAGAAAGAGCATCCGCCCGCTTTGCATTTCCTCCTTTGGAGAGATCATCAGCATCGATAACTTGGAAAGGCCTGTTTCTCAGCCATTCTTTTTCGGCGGCGTTCTGAAGATCACCCGTTGCTGCTACAGCATAATTTTCCGGCACGGTGATCTCTACATCAAACTTTCCAAAGTTGCTGTAAAATTCCCCCTGGTCCAGATAAGGCATCTCTTGCCAGCCCGTTCTGTCATATACAGCAGGCTTTGGATACCATTGTGTGATCTGATAAGATTGGCCGGCATATCCGCCCCTTGAAAAATTGTAAGGCAATTTTACATGAAAGGGTGTTTCAATTTTTATGGTTTTGCCGGGTGTCAGCGCAGTGGGTAAAACCAGTTTAATGATATCCTGATGTTGCGGATGATCTTCAGTAAGAGCATTAACATTATCCACTTTAAAACTAAGACGGTTGATGTAACCTTTCTTATGCTCATCTGAAAAATAAAAATCTGTTCGCCCGTTTTCTAAAAGTTGATCACTGAAGGCAGTTCGGTCATTTTTGTATGCATTTAGCCAAACGTGAAACCAGATAAAGGACAGGGTGTCCGGTGAGTTATTATAGTAGCTGATCTCTTCATATCCCTTAAGAGTATTCGCGGTATCATTCAGAGATACCGTTATTTTAAAATCTGTTCTTTGTTGCCAATAAGGGGTTTGGGAAAACACTGAAAATGTACAAAGCACTAAAACGAAGGCAACGGTTATTCTTTTCAAGAAAAGGTGTTTCATCAAAAATAACAATAATAATTTTTGCAATGAGAAGGCTATTTACCTTTCCCGGAAAGTATGATGCGTATGGTATGCAACATGATCTTAAAATCAAGCGGAAGGGAGACGTTTTCTACATAGATGAGGTCATACTTCATGCGCTCAATCATTTCCTGTGTTGAAGATGCATAACCGTATTTCACCATCCCCCAGCTGGTAAGGCCCGGTTTCACTTTAAACAAATATTTATACTCCGGGCGAAGTGCAATAAGTTGCCTAATGTAAAATGCTCTTTCGGGCCGCGGGCCCACAAGGCTCATGTCTCCTTTAAGTATATTCCAAAGTTGGGGCAACTCATCGAGCCGCCATTTCCTCATAACCTTTCCCCAGGAAATAATACGCGGGTCATTATCGCTGCTCAGCATTGGGCCGCCAGCTTCTGCATCAGGTTTCATAGACCTCAGCTTGTACATCCTGAAAGGTTTTCCTTTATATCCGATCCTTTCCTGAACAAAAAATGCAGGCCCCGCTGAAGTTAATTTTAAACGGATAAGCGCATATAAAAATATAGGAAAGATTAAGATAATACCCGCCAGGGATAAGGTAATGTCCATCAGCCGTTTTACATTTTGCTGCCACTGCGGCATCTGGCCGAAGTGCACATCTATAAGCGGCACGCCCATTACATTTGTGTTTTGCAGCGCACCGCTTAATATATCTAAAGTATCCGGCGTTATTTTGATATTGACATTTTTATTGCTGAGCTTTTGCAAAATTTCAGTGATCAGGCTCCTTTCATTACTATCTACTGCAATGATTACTTCTTCAATTTGGTTGGCTGTAAGCAGGGCAGATATTTCATTAAGTGAATGATGAACACTGATGTGTGCAGGTATGTGGCCATGTTCACCGTTGAGGTTAATGAAGTCGGTGATAATAAATCCGGAAGTGTCATTCGCACCTGAAAAATCCTTAAGAAACTGTTCTGCTTTATTTCCTGAGCCGATGAGCAAAGAATTAAAAAACACCTTTTTTTCCTGAAGTTGTTTTTTTGTAAAAGACAGGAAGATCATCCTGGTCAGTGTGTTCAGTATGATCACAGGAAAAAGGAGCAAATAAAATTCAGAGTAGTAATCGTAATTATTTACTTTAGGATTTTTCAGGATAAAAAAGAACAGCAGTACAAGGCAACCCGCAGTGCTTACGGCAACTGTTTTTATAAATTCTACCACACGGGATTTGTGGTACAATCCCCTGTATGTACCGGTAAGAAAATGGAGGCTTATCCAACCCGCTACATAAAGCAGCATACCCACGTAAAATCCGGGGGGGATGCTGGAGGGGTAATGCTGTAATATGGGACGGAAATAATAAAAGAGAACCCAAGTAAGGACCGCCACAGATACATCTGCAAGAATATAGCGGCTTATATTTATTCTGGGTTGGTTCAAATGATCAATGAACAGCTTTGTTTATTTTGTCGAGAATCTGGTGAGCCACCTCCATAGCCCTGAAGCCATCTAAAACGGTGACAGGGGTTTCTGTATTATGTACGATAGCATCCCTGAAGGCCGTTAGCTCTTCTTTCATAGCATTTACATCTTTTACTACCGGGTTAGCAATGGCTACGGTTTTCTTTCCTTTACCGGTATCTATATCAAATGTGAACATATTTTTATCCCCCGGCATATTCTGTCTTATGATCTCTGTTTTCTTTTCCAGGAAATCTATTCCGATATATGCATCCTTTTGAAAAAGGCGCATCTTCCTCATTTTTTTCATGGAGATACGGCTGCTGGTAAGATTAGCCACACACCCGTTATCAAATTCTATGCGCACGTTGGCTATGTCCGGCGTATCACTCATTACCGCCACACCGTTTGCAGATATATAACTCACTTCACTTTTAACCAGGTGCAGGATGATGTCTATATCATGGATCATCAGATCGAGTATAACACTCACATCTGTACCCCGCGGGTTGAATTGCGCAAGCCTGTGCACCTCTATGAACATCGGGTGCAGGTCATGATCTTTTAATGCAGTAAATGCAGGGTTAAATCTTTCTACATGGCCAACCTGGAACCGGAGGTTTGATTCCTTTGCGAGCTTTAAGAGCGCTTTAGCTTCATCCATTGTATTGGTAAGCGGCTTCTCTACGAAGACATGCTTTCCGTTGCGAAGCGCAAGTGCACAAAGGTCATAATGGAATGTGGTAGGGGCTACTATATCAACTGCATCACAATGTGCAATGAGTTCTTCCGGGGAGGAATATCGTTTGATGTCATATTTTTCAGATACAGCTGCTGCATTTGCATCATCTGTATCGCAGAATCCCGCAATTTCTACTCCCTCTATTTCCTGCCAGTTGTTTAAGTGAAACTTACCTAAATGCCCCGCGCCTATTAAACCGATCTTGATCATATCATTTTATTTCCGCGCTTTAGAATCAGCTGTCTGCTTTTTATATTACTCGTCCCAGAATCCCATTTTTCCGAATTTCTCTATGCGTTGATTCACTCTTTCTTCAGGGGAGATCTGTTGCAGTTCCTTTATGGTTTTAAGCACATAAGTTTTTACGATCTGAGCAGCATTGTCATAATCCCAATGTGCCCCGCCTGCAGGTTCCGGGAGCACTTCATCTACTAAACCAAATTTGAGCATATCCACTCCTGTCAGACGCAATTGCTCTGCAGCAGTTTCTTTTTTATCCCAGCTGCGCCACAAAATGCTGCTGCAACTTTCCGGGGATATTACTGTGTACCAGGTATTTTCCATCATTACAACCCTGTCCCCCACTCCTATCCCTAATGCGCCGCCACTGGCGCCCTCTCCTATTATCACACAGATCACCGGCACTTTCAGGCTTATCATTTCAAAAATATTCCTGGCTATCGCCTCCCCCTGCCCGCGTTCCTCTGCCTCAAGGCCGGGGTAAGCACCGGGGGTATCTATTAAAGTGATGATCGGCTTGTTGAATTTCTCTGCCAGCTTCATGATCCGCAGCGCTTTTCGGTAACCCTCCGGGTTTGCCATACCAAAATTTCTGTACTGTCGGGATTTGGTGTTGTTTCCTTTTTGCTGGCCAATTATAAAAACCGTTTCTCCCTCTATTTGCCCTATTCCACCCACCATTGCCTTATCATCCTTTACATTTCTGTCACCATGGAGTTCTATGAATGAGCTGCACATTTTGTCAATGTACTTTAAGGTATACGGCCTGTCAGGGTGACGGCTCATTTGTACCCGTTGCCAGGGAGTAAGATCAGCAGTGATATTTCTCTTGGTTTCCAGGATCCTGTCTTCCAGCAGGTTGATTGCGCTGCTCATATCTGTTCCGGATTTGGCCTGTGTTATTTTCAGCTGTTCCGTTTGGTCGTATAATTCTTTAAGCGGTTTTTCAAAGTCTAAAAACTGCCTGTCTTGTAGCTTTGGCATGATATAATTTTAACTTATCAGAAAAGTTAGCGGTGTAATATAAATGTAAAAGTATGTGTTACAGATTTTATCCGCAAATGAGTGGCGAGAAAAGCAGAAATTCAGAGGCAACTTATAAAGAGGGGAAATTATTCAGGAAATAAAACATAATAATGAAGCGGAAACTTTGTTTTCAAAAAAGAAATTCTCTTATCTTTGCCGTCCTTTAAAAAAAGGGATCAACTTGGGTTGGTAGTTCAGTTGGTTAGAATGCTGCCCTGTCACGGCAGAGGTCGCGGGTTCGAGTCCCGTCCAGCCCGCAAAAAGCTTCGGTTTAAATACCGGAGCTTTTTTGTTTGTACTATTTAAATTTAATTTTGCGGTTGTTTCAGAGACAACGGTAAATCCCGGGATACAACCGATATCGGAAATCCTTTCAGATAAAAAATCCGGTTTGGCAAACACATTTAGTAATATTCCTTTAAAGTCAACCCCGGGTAGCAATAAGAAAATTTATTACTTTGAGGTTTTTTTAAGGATAATTATTCCCTGTCAATGAAAATTTCCCTGCTCATATTTCTCAGTTTCCTGTTCATCCTGTTGATGTTTTCCTTTACCACTGTTATAAATTTCAGGCAAGCTGATGAGATAGAAAAAAATACAAGTTACCTAACCCAGTCCACAGTCATCGTGCGGGAAAGCAACCGTTTTCAACGCAACATTTTAAACATGACCAGCGCCGGCAGAGGATATATCTTTACAGAAGATCAGACCTTTCTTGAAACATACAGGATCAGTGACGGGGAAAATATGGCGATCATTGCAGAGCTGCTGCCTTTGTTACAGGATGAAGGGCAAAGGAAACTCTTCGTTGAAATTAAGGACCTCTTTATTGAGTGGGAAAAGGATTTTTCTGTATTATTCGAAGACAGAGTAGGATTAAATAAAAAAAATGCAGATCAAAAAAACGGGGGGAGCAGGAATGATATGCAGATCATAGGCAATGAAAACGAAACGAATAAAAGCCTTCACACAAAATTGAGAGATTTCATCAGAGAAGAATATGAACGGCGCGAGGAGCAAAAAACCCTTCTGAACGACTCAATAGGATTTACCAGAAAAATTTCTTTATTTCTCACCATTATTTCCATCATTGCCGGGTTATTGATCGCAGGCCTGTTAGCACGTAACCTGTCGCGCCGCATTCTGAAAATGGTAAACATGTCTGAAAACATTGCAAAAGGAAATTATGCAGTGCACATGCAGGATAAAGGCGAAGATGAATTAAGCAGGCTCTCTGCCTCATTAAATCATATGGCTGAAGTGCTGGCGGAAAACTTTTCTTTACTGAACCGAAAAAACGAAGAATTGGATCAGTTTGCCCATATCGTTTCCCATGACCTCAAAGCACCGCTGAGAGGTATCGGCAATGTGGTATCATGGATAGAGGAAGACCATGCCTCGGAACTGTCCCCTAAAGTAAAAGGATATTTGGAAGTCATCCAGGGACGGCTTATCAGGGCAGAGAACCTCATTAAGGGTATACTGTCATATGCCAGGATCGAGACGGAATCAATCGCTGATGAAGAAGTAGATGTGCATGCCTTAGTATCAGAAATTATAGAAACGCAGATTGCTCCCACTGCATTATCCATTCAGGTAGAGCCGCTGCCGGTAATTTATACTAAAAAAATTCCCCTGCTGCAGGTTTTCTCCAACCTGATCTCCAATGCAGTAAAATACCATAACAAGAAAGACGGCTTCGTAAAAATCTTTTGCAAAGAGCATAAAGAATATTATGAGTTCTTCGTTGAGGACAATGGCCCCGGCATAGCCACATCGCACCAACAAAAAATATTTAAAATTTTTCAGACCCTTCAGGAAAGAGACAGTTTTGAAAGTACCGGTATAGGGTTGTCTATCGTCCTTAAAATACTGGACAGCCGCAAAGAAATCATTAAAGTAAAATCTGAAATTGAAAAATCGTCAGTATTTTCGTTTACCTGGAAAAAAAGTTTATGAAAATTATAAAGATACTTCTGGTTGAAGATGACCAGCTCGATGTAATAGATTTTAACCGAAGCTTAAGCAAGCTGAACATCTTATCTGATCTCGCAGTAGTAAAGAACGGCGAGGAGGCAATCACATGGCTTGAAGAAGAATGTAAAACCGGTACTGACAATCTTCCTGATTTTGTCCTGATAGACATCAATATGCCGAAGATGAACGGGATAGAGCTGTTAGGAGTAATTCGCACCAGGGATGAATGGAAACACCTGAAATGCTTTATTATAACCACTTCGGAGGAAGATGTAGATAAACGGGCTGCCGAAAAACTAGGCATATCGGGTTACATCGTAAAGCCCTTTAAGCTGAATAACATGGGAGCAATTGATTCATTTAACCTGATGATGGACCTTAAAAATTCATAATCAAATTTTTGCAGCAGCATAAAAACCGGATCTCTCGTTTCACTTGCGGGGCCTCGTTTCAAACTCATTGTAAGAAGTTGATTATTTTTCGAAAACTAAACGTCTGTCAGTAACCATCCCCTTCATAATTATTGTCTGTACGCTTTTGCTCCTGGCATATATTTTTGATATTTCCTCAGCAAAGACCAAGATACCTTCAGTAATTATGCTTTTGCTTCTCGGGTGGTTGGTCAATTTATCCGTCTCAGCATTAGGGGTTACTGTACCTAACCTCAATCCGATATTACCCATCTTCGGAACCCTTGGGTTAATACTGATCGTACTGGAAGGTTCATTGGAACTGGAAATTAATAAAACCAAGCTCCCGCTGATAGGAAAAACCTCCCTGATGCCCCTGTTAACGCTTCTGGTTTTGAGTTTTTCGGTGGCGTTTATCATTCAGCATTACAGTAATGCCGATTTTTAAACCTGCTTATCCAATGCGATTCCTATAGCAATCATCAGTAGTGCAGTAGCTATTCCAAGCACACATAACCTTGATATAGGGAGCAGGGAGTTCATCACATATGAAAGCAGCCTGTCAGATATCTTTGGTGTGATACTCTTTAATTTCATTACCCTCAATGATAATTTAGGCGTACAATCTATCGGCGGATTTATAACGGAGCTCATTTTTATTTTGCTTGTAACCCTTGTCGCAACCATGCTACTGGCCCTTCTGCTGAAGAAAATAAAACATCACGTAAAGTATGTGCCTATCAACATTATGATTTTCCTGATCTATGCACTTTCTAAATTATTTCATTTGCCGGGTCTTATTTTCATTTTGTTGTTCGGGATATTTCTTGGTAACCTGGATGAATTGAAACGTTTTAAAGCTATTCGTTACCTGGAGCCTGATATATTAAACGGGGAAGTGAAGAGGCTAAAGGATCTCACAAGGGAAATTACATTTCTCATAAGTGCTTTATTTTTTCTGAAGTTTGGTTTCCTTATTGAGACCGGTGATCTTTTAAAAACAGAACCCGGCATATGGGCGTTATGCATTACCGCAGCCATTTTCCTGATACGTTTCCTGTTATTAAAAAGTTTTGCCTTACTTCCGAAACCACTGGCATTTATAGCACCAAGAGGCCTGATAACTATCCTGCTTTTCCTGAGCATACCGGTAACTCAACGGCTTGATTTTGTAAATAAGTCACTGATTCTGCAGATAATTATTCTTACTGCGTTGGTGATGACCGTAGGATTGATAATGCAGACCGGGGTGCAGAAACAGGTTTCTTAAGGGGTTTTATTTTCAATAGCCTCGGTCAATTTTTTTATGGACGCTTTCAGCTCCTCCAGGTCTTTTGCTCCTGCCAAAGGCGCATCTTTTTCTTGTGCATCTCTTCCGATAAAGTACGTGGCAAATGTAGCTGTCACATAACCGAAAATAGTGTAACCAAACACGGCTATTAAAAAAGCAAGCCCTCTTCCTTCGGGGGAAGCGGGATTGTATTCATTACCTGCAGTAATTACACGCATTGCAGTCCACCAAAGAGCCATCCGGTAAGATTCAAAGCCGGGAGTAGTTTTTTCCATGGCATGCATACCTGCAGCTCCCGCAAAAGTTACAAACAGTGTAATGATGAGCACATAGCCGAAAGCCCTTCTCTTCATTGTAGCCCCCAGGCTCCCCATACTCCTGTTTAAGGATGAGACGATCCGAACCAATCGTATACCCCGAAGCCCCCTTAGTAGCCGTACAAAACGAAAAATTCGGAAAACCCGTAACGCAGGGATAAGAAGGGAAACAGCAGTGAGCCAGTTCTTTTTTAAGAAACTTATTTTTTCAGGAGCCAGGACAAACTTTACAATAAAATCAATAATAAATATGGCCCAAATAAGAAGGCTCAGGTATACCAAGGGTTTAGATAAACCCCAAATAAGTTCTGCCACCAGTAACAGAAGCCAGACAAAACCAAGAAATATCATTGGTACTTCCAGAACCTTTTCTACGGACTTCAGTAATTTATATCTTTCCTTATTTAACTCTTGTTGCATACCGATAAATAATTTGAATTCAATGTACGAGGTGTAAGCTGATTTATTTTCATTTATGAGCCTCCCTCCCTGTGCGGTGGCCGATACTGATTTTTTTTGCCTAACCCCTTGGTGTGTTTGCATGTGTTCATAATGAATAAGGTAATTATCTTCATATTATTTTTTTTTCAGGTTAGATTAAAATAACAAATTATTTCTTTCAGATTGGTGTTTTTAAAAAAACTTCTTAATTTTAAACCCTGCTGCACCCACAAAGTCTGCATTTAACTTTCCCTCAAAAGAAAGCACCAATTACACTGCTTCTGCGAATTGATGATTCCCTCTTTCAGAGGACAATGATTGTGATTATTTAACAGCTTAGTGTTTAATCTAAAAGCCCTGTAAAACTTGTATGAGTATTAAGAAAAAAACAGTTGCCGCTTCCAATGGTGTTCAGAAACAGGCAACACCCATACCTAAACCTATTCCCGCAAAGCTCCGTGAAAGCCTGCCGCAGATATCTAAGAACGGCCATGAAGAAGAAATTCAGAGCCGTGAGCTGCTTAGCGTACTCACCGCTGTGAAGAACGGGAATTTTAATGTGCGCATGCCCATCGATAAGATCGGCATCAACGGTAAGATCTGCGATACACTCAATGAGATCATTAGCCTCAATGAAAAGATGATGGAGGAATTTACCAAGGCCGGTAATACCATCGGAAAAAAAGGCCGCCTCACAGAACGTATCGAAGCACCTTCCGGTAAAGGTGAATGGAAAAACGGTATCAACTCACTTAATACACTCATCTCCGATCTGGTACACCCTACCATCGAGATCGCACACGTTATCAGCTCTGTGGCTAAAGGGGATCTGTCACAGCAGATGTCGCTGGAAATAGGTGACCATAAAATGCAGGGTGAGTTTGTCCGCATTGCACGTGAGGTAAATGACATGGTGAAGCAGCTTAACTTGTTCTCCATGGAGGTGACCCGTGTGGCACGCGAGGTGGGCTCGGAAGGTAAGCTTGGCGGACAGGCAAAAGT
>JBGTJG010000183.1:0-4933 GCA_041745235.1 Ferruginibacter sp.
TAAACGAAAATATTCTTTTGCCTCTGTTACAATAAGCCGTTTTCTTTTGCAAAATTTATAAGCCCCGCTATATTCTTTACTTCAGTCTTGCGAAGAATATTACGGCGATGTGTATTTACCGTGAGCTCACTCAGAAATAGCTGCGCGGCAATTTCCTTTGTACTTTTTTCTTTGCATACCAGGCTGATTATTTCAGTTTCTCTTTTGGTAAGGCGGTATTTTTTTAAAAAGCCATCCGCAAACCATGCATTATCATTCCCCACTTTCTGTTGCTCATAGACAGGGAAATATTTTCCACCGTTCAAAATAATTTCTATCGCCTCCCTTAATACTGCAGCCGAGGAATTCTTTACTAAATATCCATCTGCCCGCATTGTTTTTACGTCCTCTACCAGTTCCGGCTGGCTGTAATTCGTAAGTACCAATACCTTTATTGTGCTGTAATTTGCCTTGATCTTTTTGAGACAATCCAGACCGTCATTACCTGGCATATTCAGGTCTGTAATCACCAGTTCAGGACGGTGCTGAGCAACAGCATCCATCAGCTCATGGCCCGTTTTTGCCGTTGCAGCTATATCTACAGAGGGTATCTCTTTTATCACGGTTATAATACCTTCCAATAAAAATGGGTGATCATCTGCAAGAACAATTTTATGCATCATAGGCTACAGGTATTTCTATTGTTACGATAAGGCCGGTTGGTGTATTGTTATCAAAGGCAACAGATCCTCCGAAATAATTCACTTTAGATCGGATGCCCGTTACACCCAGGGTTGGTTTTTCTTTTGAGCCGTCACCGATTATACCGGTTCCGTCATCTTCTGCTATAAGGGTAATCCAATCTTTATCTTCTGAAACCTGAATGAGTGCATGCTGTGCCCCGGAATGTTTTACAATGTTATTCAGCAGTTCGTAAATGATGCTGTACAATGCAGTGTAATAATTATTCAGGCGGGGATCATATTTTTCAAATCCGAGTACCAGCAATTCAACCTTAATTTTCCCTGTAGCATTAAATATTTCCACAGCTTTTTCTAATGACATTTTTAATCCGACTTTTTCCAGCATTACCGGGCTCAATGCATGGCTGAGGTTTCTTACCACCTCAGATACCATACTCACGGCCTCTTCAGCCCTTGCTGCATGTATGTTTGCTGTTGCATTCCGGGAATGGCTTCCTGCCAGCGCTGATAGGTTAAGTTTAGCTGCAGACAACAGAGAGCCTGCCACATCGTGCAGTTGATTTGCTATGCTGCTTCGTTCCGCTTCCTGCACTTCCATCAGGATGCGTGTATTATCCAGTTGCCTTTTATTCATCTCAAGCAATATTTTCTCCTTATCCAGTCGGTATTGGTTAAACCGATAAACTAATCCGGCTGTCAGGATTATTATTTCCGTTACAAATCCTGCCGCCACGCCGAAGTTGCTGAAAAACTTACCGAAAATGCTGAGGCTGCCCAGGTAAAAAAACACCTGCAATATTGTACTTATGATGAGCGTAAATAAAGCGGCCAGATAAAACATTGCAGGCCTGTTCCCTCTCATTGATACCCTTATTAATATCCCCATTGTGAGCAGAAAATATAAAAGCGGAACGATAGGTATCAAATAATGAAGGTACTCCCACCATTTATTCTGATAGTGAATCTCAGGTACTGCTAATATTAAGATAATGAAGGAGATGAGAATACCGTTAAGCACACGGATAATGCGGGATATTTTTCTATCCTTTATTCCGCCGATATACCTTTTAAGAAACAGGATGGAAAAAATAAGGGGCGCAAAAACAAATATGGGGCGTGCTCTTGTTGCAAACCAAGGGGCATGGGGCCACAGATATTGAAAACCATAGCCTGCATTTGATAACACCCATAACCAGCCCGTGGTTGCATACAATATGTACCATAAGTAAAGCTTATCTCCTGAAATAAGAAAGAGATAAATGCCGAAAATTATGAGCAACAGAATCATACCGGTAAATATGGAGAGCATGCTCCTGTGGTCGCTCTCAGCAGTAAGGGCAATATCCCGTGCTACAGGTTCAAAAGATAACTGCAAAGATTCGTTAGCCTTATCTATCCTTATGAGATACAAGCCTTTTTTATTTACAGGGAAATAGAAACCGGTAGCAATAAGCGGGCGTTGCGCAAACGGATAATGATCGCCTGTGAGCCATTGTAATATGACAGTATCCGCACCGGCATAGTAAAAATGAATGTAGTTAATGTGCTGGTTACCTATGTGGAGTAACAGGGAATCCGTGGAGATCTCATTCTCATTATTATATGCCAGCCAGAATAAAGAACGGGTAAACCCCGGGTTTATTTCATTGCTTTCTGCAGGTTTAAATTTCCCTGTGTAAAACAATTGCAGTATCGTATCAGCGGTTAATTGTTTTGCACTGTCTTCAAAAAGATAAAAAGTCTGTGCCTGCCTTAGCTGAGCTGTCGCACATGTGCATTGCAGAAAAAATATAATGGTGAGAAAGCCGGGTAATCTTTTTGGCGGTGCCATGTGCAGGTAAGGTAATCAGAAATAAAACAACTTCGAAATAGTGTAATAAATTACTTGTGTGCAGATTATGTTATTGTTACAAAATATCATGCGCATAAGTTTGATTGGAAAGCAGCGGTTTGTTTGATCAAATATGCATCAGCTTTCCTCCATTTACGTGTTCAATAAATACCTATAAGTAGGTATTGTATGTGTCCGCAACCATCGCCATCTTTGATTTACTAAACTAATATACGCGGATGGCTGAAGAAAACTTAAAACTAATAAGTAACAGAGAATTGATGGTGCTTGCATTGGTGGCACGGGGTTATAATAGCCTCCAAATCGGTGACGCATTAACAATAACAAAGGCGACCGTACAAACACACCGGCGCAACATGCTGCGTAAAACCGGATTTAAGAACACACAGCAAATGATTGGATGGGGATACAGGGAAGGGTTATTGAAAATTTAATACAGGGTTATAGTTATAAAAGTTTAGTTACAGTGGAAACCAAAATTGACTTTCTAAAACAGGTCCCGGATGCATTAAATGCATTTGTTCTTTCTTCCGTACTCTGCAAAGCTGAAAACTGCAATACGTTTTTTTTATTTTTTAACTGATAAATTAACAATCATGAAAATGAAACACTTTCTGGTAATAGCCATGTCCTTGGTTATGACCCAAGCCTACGCCCAAACGGGTGTGACCAAAGTAACAGAGAAGGGCGAAAATTATTTTATTACCACAAAAGCCAACACAAATTTTATTGGCCTGTATAAATATGAAGGTAAAAAAGAGCCCATTGTTCAGCTGAATGCCGATGGTACAGGATTGTTTCAAACACATGGTATCCCGGAGAAGCCGATGAAATGGGGTATAGAGTGCGATGCCAAAGGTGTAGCTAAAGAATTGAAAGTAGTATGGGGATCTGTTTACCGGCTATGGTACCAAGTAGATGGCGTATGGGATATCGTACAGTTTTCTGATCATACAGATGAGCGGATACTTTATATACTGGGGGAGAGAACAAAAAAGTATTAATACCCGGGGTAATAAACCTTTACATGAAGATAAATTTATTTAAGCCACTTAAAAACCCATAACAATGAAATCATTCGCTATTCTTCTGATCAGCATTTTTTTTACCACTAACCTACTTGCGCAAACTGAACTTAAAGGCGCAAGATCATGGAAAACCGTTTCCTCATTGATAGGAAAATCAATTACAGAAGCGAGATCCGATCTTAAAAAATATGGATTATCAGATCTTGATAATATGAAAGACGAAAGCTCCGGTATGCATTTGTATAAATTTTACCCCGTAAACACCAAGGAAAAGGAATATGAAGCTGAATATTTAGTAGGGTTTCGGAATGAGAAAGTTATTTATCTGGCTGTACAGTATGAATACAAAGAAGAAATTTTCAAAGATGATATTAATGATACTAAAAATAACCTGACAGAAAATGGTTTCATCTTCGATGAGCAAAAAAAAATAGAAGACTACTTAACAATTACTTATAAATCCGGTAAAAAAAACAGTGCTATGGTTATGATAGATCGTGATCTTGCAAATTTTAGATTGATAATAGGAGAAACTAAATATGTAAAAATGGCAATGGAATAACGCCGTGAATTTTCCCTTTTAATTGCCCCGATAAAATCTGAATTTTTATGAAATTTAAAAAATATGCTCTTATTGTTTTCGTCTCCCACTTTTCTGTTATGAGTTATGGCCAGACTAAAAAGGAAACATTAAATTGGTTAAAAGAGAATCTTAAAAAGTATGTAGTTACCGCTGATCAATATAGTAATGTCTCTGCAGTAAAAGTAGATGAGTGCTTTATTATAATAGGTTATACAAATGAAAATGGGCTTGAATTTGAAACAGCTCTTCATACTAAAGGATTGTCGGTATATAAAGATGGTTTTACTCAAACAGGGCCCGCTCTTGCATTGGTTAATAAGGAGAATAAATATTTTGACCCCGATGAGAAAACAGTCTATGTACGGGAGGCAGAACCCGGTTTTTTGAAAAAGGTTCAGAAATATATCAACCATCTGGCAAGTTTTTGTTCAAAAAATTAGCCGGGAATAATTGTGATAAAAATGAAACCGTTCAATGCCCTTATTTTATTTTAATGATACAAAAAAGGACAAAGATAATTCAGTAAAATAAGTAAACTCAGTCTTTCACAAAGGCAATATTTGAATGTACAGACTTGCATTAATAATGGTTTTGTAACAACATAAAATTTTAATTAATAACTCTATGAAACAAAAAAATCTTATCGCAACTTTTGCCAAAAGCTTCCTGATTATTTTCAGTGTTTTCTTTTCAATACAAGGCCAAAGCCAGGCTGTCTTTACAAATGCAAGCTATATATATGATATGGAAAAGATCGCCGGGGATCCTAAGCCGAAAGCTGTAAAAA
>JBGTJG010000184.1:0-8146 GCA_041745235.1 Ferruginibacter sp.
TTTTATACAGGTTTGAAGGTGGGTCCCGAATAGATTTTATTTACCCGGAGGTAATAAAAAATCCTTTTCAAATTAGGAAAAGGATTTTTTAAGTTCAGGAAAGAAGGTTAATTATACATGACATCATAATATTCCTTTGCCATACGGTTGCTGTCAAACTGCCATCTTACATCCCTCATGCCGTTTTTTACTATTTGTCGCCAAACATCACTATTCTCATAATACATCGGCAATATCTGGGTTTCCAGGATCTCATACATTTTTTTAAGATCATATTCATCCTGCTCATGAGTACTCATTTTTTCATAGTCAGCAGGCGGGATAAGAAAACCATTGTTACCATGGTTAATGAATTCCGGGATCCAACCGTCATTCGTACTGAAATTAACAGCACCGTTCATTGCTGCCGTCATCCCGCTTGTGCCGCTTGCTTCCCGGGGAACACGGGGGTTGTTTAACCACACATCTGCAGCTTGTTTTAATCTTTTACTCAGCCCCAACTCATAACCCGTACATACAGCAATGTGATCAAATTCTTTACTGAGATTTACCAGGTAATTAAAGTCGCTTATCGCAGGATAATCTACAGGGTATGGTTTACCTGCCCATATTATCTGAACGGGGTACCGGGTATTTGAGAGCAGCGCCCTGAACCTGTCCTCGTCTCTTGTGATAAGGTCAGCACGTTTATACCCTGCGAAACGGCGAGCCCATACAATAGTGAGCACATCAGGGTTAAACAACTTACCTGTCTGATCTGCTACTGTTTCAAAAGCTCGTTTTTTCAGGTATCTTTTCCTGTCAATAAAACCGTCTTCGCTGTTGTTATCTGCAAAATTATACAATTGCTTATCTGCCCAATAATGCCAGTTTTGTGCATTAGTTATGGATCTTATCTCACAAATATTTTCATGCCTCGCCCACATATGCCTGCTTACTTCACCATGCAACCTGCTTACACCGTTTGCAAGACGGGCCATACGTAAAGCTGCGAGAGAATGATTAAACATATCATCCGTAAGGCCGGTGATGCTGCGAACTTCATCCAAAGGAACTCCGCAGAAATAACTCATTTTCTCACACAGGTACATATCATGCTTTTCATTACCTGCTTCTTCGGGTGTATGCGTTGTAAAAACAAGGCGCTTCTTTACCTCTGCCTTATCATAACCGAATTTTTTGTACAGGTAAAAGGCAGCACTCACACCGTGTGCTTCATTTAAATGATATACATCCGGATTGAAATTTAATTCATCCATCAGTTTGGCTCCCCCTACACCGAGCAAAATAAATTGTGCAACTTTTGTAGCCACATTCGCGTCGTAGAGACGGTGTGTTATGGTTTGCGATATATGATCATTCTCGGGAAGATCTGTACTAAGCAGAAATAGCGGAGCACTTTTAAATTTCTCGGGGTTCAGGTAATAAGCCTTTACCCAAACAGGATGTTCGTGAATATCAATTTGAAATTTGATACCGGTATCTTCCAGAAAATTATAAATTTTCTCATTCCATTGAACTAACAGTGTCTGATCCGGATTACGAGCCTGGTCATAATAACCATACTTCCATAATATGCCGATGCCGACAAGATTTTGCCTTAATTCATACGCACTGCGTAAGTGTGACCCACTAAGGTAACCGAGACCGCCGCTGTATATTTTCAGAGGCTGGTGAACAGCGAACTCCATTGAAAAATAAGCCACTTTTTTACTGTAAGCGGAATCATGCGCATAAGGGACCTGAAACTGAGAAAAATTCATTCATAGAAATTTAGTGCGGTGCAATATAAAACCTTATAATTTAACCGTCCGGGGGAAAATAGATGTCTTGTCTTAATACTAAAAATCATTCCCTTTTTATCCCGGAAAAAAATTAGGTTTGCCTAAATTTTATTTTCCACTAACCGAAGAGAGAATTTATCCATGGCCAAAATTGATTTTTCCGACAAGTCTCTTAGTGAGGTTCATAATACCATAGATACTACTTCGACTCTGAAAAAGCGCAATAAAATTTTTGCGTTTCTCGGACCTGCTTACCTGGTAAGTGTCGGGTATATGGACCCCGGAAACTGGGCAACTGATCTTGCAGGTGGAAGCAGGTATGGATATGCACTCATTTGGGTGCTGCTGATGAGTAACCTCATGGCTTTATTGCTACAGGGGCTTTCAGCCAGACTGGGAATTGTTCGCGGCCGTGATCTGGCGCAGGCAAATCGGGAGACATATCCGCGGGGAGTAAATTTTATCTTATATCTCCTGGCAGAAATTGCGATAGCTGCTACAGATCTTGCCGAAGTACTGGGAATGGCTTTGGGTATTCAGTTGCTTACCGGGCTGCCCTTGGTCTGGGGAGTCACTATCACTGTATTGGATACTTTTTTATTACTTTATCTGCAGCGCTTAGGCATGCGTAAAATGGAAGCGTTTATTATTGCATTGGTAGGTGTAATTTTCGTGGCATTTTTTATACAGATATTTTTAGCTAAGCCGGATGTAACTGAAGTGGTAAAAGGTTTTATCCCTTCTTTCCCTGACAGTGATTCCTTATATATTGCCATTGGAATAATCGGCGCCACAGTAATGCCGCATAATCTTTACCTCCATTCTGCTCTCGTACAATCCCGTAAAATTGATCGGACAGATTACGGAATTCAACAGGCTATAAAGTTCAATCGCATAGATACCACCATTGCCTTGAACCTCGCCTTTTTGGTAAATGCAGCAATTCTTATCCTTGCAGGAACAGTCTTTTTCAGTACCGGGAATTCTCACGTAGGAGAAATAAAAGAAGCTCACAGATTGCTGCCGTCTTTTTTGGGTAACCTCGCTCCTATCCTGTTTGCAGTAGCTCTTATTGCAGCCGGGCAAAGCAGCACAGTGACCGGTACACTTGCCGGACAAATAATTATGGAAGGTTACCTCAGTCTCAGAATAAATCCGATTCTTCGCCGGCTTATTACCCGACTGGTGGCTATAATCCCGGCACTGATTGTAATTCTGATCTACGGGGAAAGTAAAATAGATACACTGCTGATCATGAGCCAGGTGATACTGAGCCTGCAGCTGGGCTTTGCTATCATACCGCTTATATGGTTTGTAAGCGATAAAAAAACTATGGGCAATTTCGCAATTAATCCGCTTCAGAAAATTGCGGCATGGGCAATTGCAGCTGTACTTGTATTTCTCAATTTAAAAATGCTGATAAATGAAGTAGCCCCTGTTTTTGCAGATGATTCTCTCCTGCCAAAAATTCTCATCGGCGGTGCAGGAGCATTTTTCTCAGGCATACTTATCTACATAACTTTATTTCCGTTTTTTAAGATTAAAAGTTCACCCGCTTCTATTACAATGCATAAAGGAACAGATCTTCTGCTTCCTTTGACATCACCTGTATACAATAAAATTGCAGTAGCTCTGGATTTCAGTAAAAATGACCACAAAATTTTATCCTATGCTGCAGGTCAGGGAAATGCAAATACAAATTATGTCCTGATACATATTGTTGAAAGTGCATCTGCAAAATTGCTTGGGAAAGAAAGCGATGATAACGAAACTAAAAAGGACATTGCCCAATTACAATCCTATGCAGATCAGTTAAAGGAAAAAGGTTTAAATGCATCTGCAAAGATCGGTTACAGAAGCCGTGTAAAAGAAATTGTAAGAATTGTGAACGAGAATAATGCAGACCTTCTGGTTATCGGTGCACATGGCCATACAGGCATGAAAGACATTTTATACGGAGCTACAGTAAATGCAGTGAGGCACGAACTTAAGATCCCCGTGCTGATCGTTACTTTGTGAGCGGTTGTAATTTATCAACGAAAAAAGTATTCCATTTTTCCTGTATTTCAGCCACCTGTCCGTTCTTGGTCTGCCCATCGTAATCACTCTGCATTTTATTCATCAGATCGCAGGCTTCACGATAAAGCGAAGGCAGCACTGTGTTGCTGTTCCCGGGAGTTATCACCGTTTTTTTCACTTTATCTATAAAATATAAGGCTGCAAGATAGCTTACATCAAAATGATGCTGCTCATGATTGAGAATGTACGGAGTTGTTCGGCCGGGCTTTACCCAGGATTTGCCTTTGCTGAAAAAACAATATACACCGATATTGATCTGTCCTTTTGTACCGTTCGTTTTCATATCAGCTTTATAACCGAAACCCGATGAAGTGATAGCTGCTACCGGCCCTGCGCCCCCCGGTGTACCTTTAAAGTCTTTCCAAACCAATTTTTTATTCAGATCATAATATATAGCATCATTTTTATCCATTGCGGTTTGATCGGTCCAATAAACGTTTGTAATGAACTGAGCATTTGTCTGAACAGAAAGGGTAATAATAATAAGCAGGGAAAAGAGATACTTCATAGAAAGAAAATGAGATTCGATATCTCAAAAGAACAACAATAATCAGGGAGATGGTCTTAACGATACTACAATTAGTATTCAATTAACAACGGGGATCAGGCTACACGCTAACTGAGAGGCGCCTTTTGATTTTATCTGCAAGGATATCTGTACTAATATTTTCCATACAATTAAAATGCTCCAACGGACATTTACTGAGGCCATAACGGCTGCATGGCTGGCAACGAAGATTCAAAACAATATTTTCAAAAAATGCGTCTTTCCTGTTGTTAAGAAAATTGCTGCCGTAGTAAGGCTCCACATCCAGCGCAGGCGAAGTGCCGCCCCATAAAGCTATTACAGGCCTTTTTAAAGCACACGCTATGTAGAGCATCCCGGTATCATTGCTTATTACTAGCTTAGCTCTCTTTATAATATCTGCGGATTCACTGACGTTGAATTTGCCGCAGGCATTGTATATCCTGATGTTGTCTGCTTCCGCTAAAGTGCGCCCTGTTTCTGCATCTTCTTTGCCACCGAGCAGGATTATCGGATGATTCGTTTTGGAGCACAATTCAGCAATCTTATGAACAGGCAACTTTTTTGTAAAATAAGTTGCCCCTATTACAATTACAATATATCCTGCCAGATGGCCTGTGGGAAGATCGTTGGTTGAAATTTCATCTTCTTTTGCAATAAAATAATCAAGCCCGCCGCCGTCATCTTTTACGCCTAAAGGCCCAATCGTATCAAGGCTTCTCTGAGTAATATGCCTGTTCGGCATTACATCAACATTCATTTGAGTGAGTAACACTTTCTGTACTGTAAGCTTATTTAATGTGTGTGCGTTTGTTCTGAGTGCTCGTTTTATTTTATTGCTCCGAATATTATTGTGGAGGTCTATAACATCATCATACTTTTCTTCATTTAACTGACTGATCAGTTCCGCTAAATTATCGTCGTAATAATAAAATTTATCAACGTAGGGATTTGCTGCAGTTACGATCTTATATGATTGTTTCGTAAGGAAATGAATTTCTGCGTGGGGCAACTGTTTTTTTAAACATCGCAGTACGGGGCTTGCAAGTACAATATCTCCTATAGACGAAAATCGAATAACCAGAATTTTTTTTACGGGTTTTACGCCGGGGAGTAATTTGTCTGTCATGATAACCGGAATTTCAGCAGGACAAGTCTTCCTGCAGAAAGAGATTTATTTTTCAGTAAAATTCAGATCCCTGTTGAATGTTTCCTTTATAAAATATGCAGATATAATAGCAATGACCATCACAACTATTCCTGTAAGCCAACCGCCTGTGACATAATCGGTATTGCCGCGAAACAATTTAAACAAAGGAAGCATCATAACTGTCAGCATTCCCCTCACCATATTGGGAATAGTCGTAGCTGCAGTTGCACGAAGATTGGTACCGAACTGTTCTGCACCCATTGTTACAAAAATGGCCCAAAAACCTGTACCGAAGCCTAATCCTGCACATATCCAATACATATTTTCGGCAGTGCCGTTCCACAAACTTGTAAAATATAAAATGATAAATATGATCGTGATCCCATAAAAAAGGAACAACGCTTTCTTTCTGCTACGCAACCATTGACTGATAAAGCCAATGAGTATATCACCTATCGCAATGGCGGCATACGCATACATGATGGCCTTACCGGAATCAATTTTTTCTTTTATGCCGAATTTTTCTCCGAACTCTTTAGAAAAGGTAACAAGTATTCCGATCACAAACCATGTCGGCAAGCCAATCATTATACTGAAGAAATATCTTTTAAAACGTTCCCCGGTACTGAACAGCATGAAGAAATTTCCTCTTTTTATACCGGATGTTTTCACTTGCTCAAACATACCGGATTCCGCTACGGAGATGCGCAATAACAAAAGCATAAGCCCTAATCCACCACCGATAAAATAGCATGTGCGCCAGTCAAAATTTTGCTTCATTATAAATGCCGCAACAGCACCTGTGAGGCCAATTCCAGCTACAAATGATGTAGCAAGGCCACGTTTTTCTTTTGGCGTAAGCTCACTTACGAGGGTAATACCTGCGCCCAATTCGCCGGCCAGGCCGATGCCTGCTATAAAACGGATCATTGCATACTGATCGGTGGTTTGCACAAAGCCGTTGGCAATATTTGCTAATGAATAAATTATGATAGAACCGAAAAGAACTGAGAGCCTGCCTTTTTTATCTCCCAAAACTCCCCAAAGAATTCCGCCGATCATCAGCCCTGCCATCTGCCACATGATAATACTTTCACCGCTTGAAGTGATCTGCGCAGGTGTAAGACCTAATGAAGTAAGGCTTTCAACACGGATAATGCTGAAGAGCAACAGATCGTAGATATCAACAAAATAGCCAAGAGCGGCGACTAATACTGCAAAACTGATGACTGAAGAAGAAGGCTTCGCTAACATCAGGAATTGGGTTGTACTTTATCATCACCTGAGGGAGAAGTTATTTTTTTGCATCATATTCGTTCTCCCCTACTTTATCAATGATAACTGTTTCAGCATCTCCCTGTTCATGAAGGATAGTTCTTTTTTTCACTTTACCGAAAACCAATTTATAAATTATAGGCAGTGTAGTAACCGCAACAATTCCGATAACAATAACTTCCAGATGCTCTTTCAGATCAAAATCGAACTGGCTAAGGATAAAGCGCTGGAGGTAATGGCCCGCAAACAACATGGAAAATACCCAGGCAACACAACCCACAATATTATAGTAAGCAAATTTCTTTTTATCCATGCCCACTATACCAGCTACGATGGGAGCAAAGGTGCGGACGATCGGCAAAAACCTGGCTATTACTATTGCGCCGCCGCCATGTTTATCATAAAAGTCACTGGCCTGCAACAAGTATTTTTTCTTGAATAAAAAGGTATCCTTTCGTTCGTTGAGAAAAGGCCCGCTCTTGCGGCCGAACCAGTACCCTACATAATTACCGATAATACCTGCGATAGCGATCATAGTGCCAATGATCAATAGGTTTACGACTGAACCTGAATTGTCCAAACCCAAGCTTGTTTTTGCAATATCATCACTGTAAATCCCGGTAACAAAAAGTAATGAATCGCCCGGCAGGAAAAAGCCGGCAAATAATCCCGTCTCTGCAAATACTACAAACAGAATAAACCACAATCCGCCATTCTCTATATACCATTGCGGTTGCAGCAGGTTTGTCCATTGAAAATCTAATAATATAAAATCCATCATCACTGAATTTAATAATTTAATTAACCGTTTGTAAGCTCGCCTTCCATTTTACTTACTACTGCAGTAGCTATACTGTTCCCCACAACATTCGTTGCGCTGCGTCCCATATCCAAAAGCGGATCAATTCCCAGAAGTAAAGCGAGGCCGGCTTCGGGAATATTAAATGTAGCTAATGTACCTGCTATTACAACAAGTGAAGCACGGGGTACGCCCGCTATTCCTTTGCTGGTAAGCATAAGTACGAGAAGCATGCTTATTTGAGTGGCAGTATCCAGTTGAATGCCGTAACTCTGTGCGATGAACATTGTGGCAAAGGTCATATACATCATGCTGCCATCCAGGTTAAACGAATAACCAAGCGGCAAAACAAAGCTTACTATTTTATCCTTGCAGCCAAACCGCTCCAGCTCCAGCATGGTTTTGGGAAAAGCTGCCTCACTGCTTGCTGTACTGAAAGCGATTAGTATAGGTTCTTTCACGCGCTTTATCAGGTTAAAAACTCTTTTACCGATAAACAATGCACCCGCCAATATAAGAACGATCCAAAGAAG
>JBGTJG010000185.1:0-3409 GCA_041745235.1 Ferruginibacter sp.
GTTTAAAAGCAATCAGTTCAAAATCGCCGTATTTTGTAGGCATATTCACCCGCACTTCTTCTTTAATAAGTGTTTCGTGTTTTAAGCGATATGCTATCAGGTCTTTTATGGAAATAATTTTCAGCTTAAACTTTTCTGCTATTTCTTTAAGCTGAGGCAGGCGAGCCATAGATCCGTCTTCATTCATGATCTCTACAAGAACGCCGGCAGATTTAAAACCCGCAAGAGTGGCAATGTCTATAGTGGCTTCTGTATGCCCTGCCCTTCTGAGCACTCCCCCGTTCTTCGCTTTCAAAGGAAAAATATGGCCGGGGCGCCCCAGGTCTTCGGGTCTTGTTGCGGGATCTATCAGAGAAAGAATGGTTTTAGACCTGTCATGGGCTGAGATTCCGGTTGTACATCCATTGCCGAGGAGGTCTATGCTTACAGTAAAAGCGGTTTCATGCAGAGATGTATTATCACTAACCATCGGCTTCAGGCTGAGTTCCTCACAGCGTGCTTCTGTAATAGCTGCGCAAATAAGCCCGCGGCCATGGGTGCTCATGAAATTGATCACTTCAGGGGTGGCATTTTCTGCTGCTGTAATGAAATCACCTTCGTTTTCACGGTCTTCATCGTCCACCACGATGATCATTTTGCCTGCCTTTATTTCTGCAAGCGCATCTTCTATTGTATCGAGCATTTAAATTCTTTTCGGTCACAAAGGTAACGCTCGACCGGTGTTCTATAGGTAAGTTTTCGCTTTTCGCAATTGTTAAGGAGAATGTTCTTTATATAAAAAACTTCAAATACTTCACTTTATTACTCACAATTAATTAATAAAACTTGGACTTTATTCGGCAAAGTTTTACTTTCTTTGCGGCATAAAACCGAACTATATGCATATCAAAAAAATCATCCCTTTTATTGTTGCAATTATGACCCTGCCTTTTGTATTGTGTGCGCAGGTAACAACGAGCAGCATTTCAGGTTTTACCCAATCCGGAACAGGAACAAGCCTTCCGGGTGCTACTGTAACTGCAACACATATACCTACGGGAACAGTTTATACTGCCGTTGCTCGCACAGGAGGCAGATTTGACATTAATAATATGAATCCGGGCGGGCCTTACCGCATCACTACAACTTTCACCGGTTTTGACCCGGCTACAAAGGAAGATGTTTTTCTTACTTTAGGCGAAACATATCGTACTGATTTTGATCTGAAAAGTAAAGAAACTGAACTCGCAACAGTTGTAGTAACAGGTGCAAGAAGAGTGACTACTGCAAAAACCGGTACAGAGACAAGTATAAGCCGTGCAAAATTGGATATCATACCGAACATCGGGCGAAACATTGGCGATTACCTGAGATTTACGCCTCAGGCAAAAGTAAATGGTCAAACCATATCTATCGGCGGTCAGAACAACCGCTATAATAGTTTCCTGATTGACGGTGCAGTAAACAATGATGTATTCGGCTTAAGCGCTTCAGGTACTAACGGTGGCCGTGCAGGTACACCTCCTATAAGTATAGATGCAATAGATCAGCTGGTTGTTTCTGTTGCACCATATGATGCTTCTTTCGGAAACTTTACAGGTGGCGCCATCAATGCGGTTACCAAATCCGGTACCAATCAATTTCACGGTTCCGCATATTATGTTTTTCGCAATCAGAATTTAGCAGGCCTTACACCGGGCGTGCCGGACAGTGTGAGTGTAAAATATCCGAAATTCAAAAACCAAACCTATGGTTTTACCATCGGTGGCCCGATATTAAAAAACAAAGCATTCTTTTTCCTTAATGCGGAGAAACAAAAAGATGTTCGCCCTCAGCCTTATACCGGCCCTGAAGGAGCTGTGATAGATTCCATTAACAAACTTGTAAATCATCTGAAAACTAAATACAATTACGACCCGGGAGATTTCAGGAACAATGCAGATTTTGTAGACAGAATAAATATTAATACCAGGTTTGATTTTAATATATCGCAGGCCCATAAACTTACTTTAAGCTACAGGTATACTGATGCAGAACGCGTAAACCCCGGCAGAAGCTCTTATAACGGTTCTACAGGATCAATCAATTTTACAAACGGTGCCGAAGTTTTTCCATCTGTACAGCATTCAGGGAATGTGGAAATAAATTCAAAATTCAGCAATAAGCTCAATAATAAATTCCGTGTCTCATTTACAGATGTAGTGGATGACAGGAGAATAGCAGGGACTCCTTTCCCCGCTGTATCACTAAATGCATTTAACGGTGGCCCTTCATACAATTTTGGCTCAGAAGGTCCTTCTACCGCAAATTTGCTTGAGCAAAGTATTATTAACTTTTACAATGCCCTGAAATATAATACAGGTAAGCATGCCTTCACGCTGGGTGCGGATTTGGATTTCAATAAATCTTATAATCTTTTTATTAATAACAATTTCGCATTATATACCTATGCTGCGCTTGGGCCAAATCAGCCAAATGCAGTTCCACAGATAGGTCCATTGCAAGCTTTCATTGAAGACAGGGGGCCCGCCAGGTTACGCAGACAATATTCATTAGTAGATCCGGGAAATAAAACAGGTGATGCCGGTGGCCAAAATGCTGCTGCCAATTTTAAATCTGTTCGTCTCGGATTTTTCATCAATGATGAGATCAAAGTGAACAGTAAATTTACCCTTACCCTCGGTTTGCGTGCGGACAGGACAGAGTTTACCACAACCCCTCCTACCGATGCTTTCTTTAGGGATTCTGCAATGCCTGTGATCAGTCAGTTCTATGATCTCAGAGGTGCACAATCAGGCGAGAAATTTAAACCTTCATTCCTATTCTCACCAAGGCTTGGATTTAAATATAATATTGACGAAGAGAATGTGACGGTTCGTGGCGGCATAGGGATCTTCGGCGGCCGCACCCCATTGGTATGGCCGGGCGGTATATATCAAAATACAGGAACCGTAATAGGTGCTTTAGATACTACAAGAAACAACGCGCAGTTACTGGCTGCAGGCACCGGAACCAATCCTGCATTTGGCCTGCAGACAGGCACAGGTACCGGTATTCAGCCCATTCGGTTTAATCCCGATGTAAATACACAATTTACTCAGGCTGATTTCGGCTTACCAACAAATTTGCTGAAATCTCAGGGTGATATAAACCTGATTTCACAGAAATTTAAATTGCCTGCGGTTATAAAAACTTCTCTGGCTGCGGATAAACGCTTTGGAAAAGGATGGACTTTTACTACCGAACTTTTGCTAACTAAAAATATTAATGAGGTTGATTGGCAGAATGTGAACTTCATGCCGCCTACCGGTTTAAAATCAACAGGGCCTGATACCAGAGATATTTATTCAACTAATGGAAACCCAACAAGGCTGACATACAGGCCGGGCGGCGCAACAGCACTTATAAGAAATCCTTATTCAAATATTAT
>JBGTJG010000186.1:0-9839 GCA_041745235.1 Ferruginibacter sp.
TGGCATTATATTATCACACCCGGCGATGCTGACAGCGCAATGACCGTAGGTGCCGTAGATACATTAGGTAATGTAGCCGGCTTCAGCAGTTACGGTCCATCAAGTGACAGACAGATCAAGCCGGATCTGGCTGCAACCGGGTTAAATGCGATCGTGGCTAATTCAGTAACCGGCTTGCCTGTTTATGCGAACGGGACTTCATTTGCAACTCCTATTCTCGCAGGCCTCACCACCTGTCTTTGGCAGGCCTTCCCGGAGTTTAATAACATGACTGTGTTGGATGCAATGAGAAGATCTGCAACAAAGTTTACTTCCCCGAATGATCGTGTAGGATACGGTATCCCTGATATGAAAAAAGCGTTTACGATCCTTCTTAAAAAATCTTATACCCAACAATCCTCACTTTCTCTTTGCCTGGCAACTTTCCAATTGAATGTAAAGCATGATAATACCATGAGCATTCTGATTGAAAGAAAACAATCATCAGAAGTGATTTATACGCCTTTTCAAACCATTGCCGGCACGGGCACATTTACTAATAAAAACGTAAGCTTAACAGATGATCTTTCTCAGCTTTCCAGCGGGATCAATGTGAGTTACAGGTTCAAATTAGCGATCGGTTCTGATACTACTTTTCTGTTGGATTCGCTTACAGTAAATGTACCCCCTGCATGTGTTACACCGGTCAATTTTACACGCGTTACGCCAAATACGGTATCTGATAATGCCAGTGTTGTAGTAAGCAGAGCGGTTGCTTCAGATGTGGGCATTGTGGTTACAAATTCAGGAGGCCAGAGAATATTCCGGAAGAATTATAAGCACAATGCAGGCACACAGATCACTAACATTGACCTGCGCGGAAGAAGCGGAGGGATATATTTTATCTCTGTATACGCTGATGGTAAAAAAGTAAGTACAGAAAAGATCCTCAAAAGATAATTATTTTGTAAGCACTGCGACAAACATCGTATCAGCTTGCATTTCATAACCTTTTAAATATTCCATCTGCAGCAATCGCAGGTGGAATTTTTCTTTGAGGTATTCCACTGCCATTTCATTTTCTTTAGTGAAAACAGAGCAGGTGATATAAAAGAACAAACCGCCTTCTTTTAAATAAGGAAGTGCAGCAGACGCTATTTTCTTTTGCATTTCAGCATAACCCTCAATACTTTTTTCATTGAAAAAAGAAAGCTGTTCCGGGTTACGGGCCCACGTGCCGCTGCCTGT
The DNA here is from genome assembly GCA_041745235.1 of Ferruginibacter sp. Lineage (GTDB taxonomy): Bacteria > Bacteroidota > Bacteroidia > Chitinophagales > Chitinophagaceae > Ferruginibacter. Next base: position 1,228 of record JBGTJG010000186.1, read on the forward strand.
GCAGGGTGCATCGCAAATGATCAGATCAAATTGCTGGGGGGGAACTAAGGAAAAAACTGTTGTGAGATCTGCTGTAAAGGCATGGTATTTTTTTATACCGGCATCTTTGAAACGGCTGCGAAGATTATTTAAAATATTTGCACGAACATCCGATACCTGCAGGTCTGCAATGCCGTGCAGCAAATCATACAGTAAAATAGATTTGCCGCCGCTGGCTGCACAGCAATCCCACACTCGTACATCTTTCGGGAGCGGAAAGTTTTGCTTTTTCAAATAACTGAATACCTGCTGAGAATTTCGATCCTGCACTACCGCTTCCTTGTTCAACACGAGCACTTCATCTGTCTTAGACCCTTGCGGCAGAGCGATACAGGAGTTGGTTATTTTTTCGAACGGCAGTTTTGCTTCGGTGAGTTTTTCAATTACCGATTCCGATTTGCCCGGGCGTATCCGCAAAAAAAGCAGCGGCTGAATTAAAAATGAAAGGGAAAATTTCTTCGGGTCAATTTCATTACTCAGCTCTTCGGCAAATGGCAGCATATCAGATGTCACCGTTTTTAGGATCGCAAATTTCATTTCGGTTGGCCAAGCAATTTTTTCATTCAGTTCCGGAGCCACTGCAGCAAGCAATTCATTACTTTCTGCGTTACACAAAAAGGTGCCGGCAATTATTTTTTCTTCGGTAGTTTTTTCCGGAAGTGCTTTCCCGAGTCTGTAATAATTGTAGCAAAGCGCAGTAATTGATTTCCTGTCCTTAGAGCCGAATTTTTTATCTGCTGCAAAGGATCTTTTCAGGTGGTGAACCAGTGGCTCTCCTGCAACTGCGGTTTCAATAATTTTTATTGCGGAAGAGATATGGGAATGGTGGCGGCTCATGCTTACAGCTGCAACAATGCATCCACCGGATCTTTTCCAAACAACAGCAAAGCGGGGTTTTCCAGCAACTGTTTTACCGTTACTAAAAAACCTACTGACTCCCTGCCGTCAATAACCCGGTGATCATAGCTGAGCGCTACATACATCATAGGCTTTATTACTACCTGGCCGTTTACTGCCATTGGCCGCTCCACAATGTTGTGCATGCCCAGGATAGCGCTCTGCGGTATATTAATAATAGGTGTGCTCATCATTGAACCGAATATTCCGCCATTAGTGATGGTAAAAGTTCCGCCGCTCATTTCTTCTATAGTGAGCTTATTATTTTTTGCTTTTGTGGCCAGATCCACCACCGCAGATTCTACTTCTGCCATGCTGAGGCTTTCTGCATTCCTGATCACGGGAACTACCAATCCTTTTGGTGCACTCACCGCAATAGAGATATCACAATAATCATGAAACAGAATGTTCTCACCATCGAGGTATGCATTTACCGCAGGGAATTTCTGCAATGCATAGCAACATGCTTTTGTAAAAAAGCTCATGAAGCCAAGGCCCACACCGTGCTGCTCTTTAAATTTGTCCTTGTATTTTTTCCTGATCTCCATGATGGCGTTCATATCCACTTCATTAAAAGTAGTGAGCATCGCTGTAGAATTTTTTGCTTCTACTAATCTCCTGCTTATGGTTTTGCGCAGGTTACTCATCTTCTCCGGCCGCTCATTTCTGCTGAACATTTCTGTGCCCGGTTGCCTGCCCGGGTTATTCAGCATTTCCAGCACATCCTGTTTTATGATCTTGCCGTTCTCTCCTGTGGGCTTTATCTTACTGATGTCGGCCTTGTTGTCTTTTATTATTGCAGCTGCTACAGGCGTAGCTTTTACATCAGTCTTATTTTCTTCTTTTGCTGATTCGTTTTTTGTATCTGCAGCCGGTTTTTCAGCCTTTGCTTCTGCCGGTTTTTCTTTCGCTTCCGTTGCGGGTGCTTCGGTTTTTTCCGGCTTTGCCGCATCTGTATCTATGCTGCAAACAATATCTCCTATTGCCAGTGTAGCTCCTTCTGCGGCTATGTGCTTTACTGCACCGGCCTGTTCTGCATTTATTTCAAACGTAGCTTTTTCACTTTCCAGTTCAGCTATTACTTCATCCCGCTCTGCATATTGGCCATCATTTTTAAGCCATTTTACAAGAGTTACTTCACTAATGCTCTCTCCGACTGCCGGAACCTTTATTTCAATAGCCATTATCAGGTTTTTAGGTTTTGCAAATTTCGGGTAAAAATATCATTCCCTATGAATTCAGTTTTTGTCAGTACTTAGGTAACAGTAAGTTAATTAACCCGGGTTTATAGGCAGCAGTTTAAAATAAACCCTGAATTATTTTTTTACGTCCGATTTTTATCTATAATTGCACCACACAAGGTTAATTTATTAATTGTAATGAGTAAGAAAGTTTTATATACGCTGGAATATCCTGTACGCTCTTCACCCAAGATCCTTTATGATTTTTTAAGTTCTGCATCCGGGCTGCAGGAGTGGTTTGCTGATAAGGTAGATGACCGTGACGGAATATACACTTTCGGCTGGAACGGCACAGATGAGAAAGCAGAAGTGCTGGACAGAACAGACGACAGCTTCATTCGTTTTCACTGGCTCAATTCTCCGAAGGACGAATATTTTGAATTCCGTATTGAAAGATCTGAAGTAACCAACCAAACCATTCTGATCATCTCTGACTTTGCTGATAAAAAGGAGATCAAAGATCAGACACAATTGTGGGAGTACCAGGTGAAAGATCTTTTTCACAGGATCGGCAGCTAAAAGAAATTCCGCTTCAGGAATTCAATAATTGATTTATTTTTTATAGCCTTCGGGTAAAATTGACTGCATCATATTCCAATGATGCAGTTCATATTTTAAAGCAACTTTTAAAAATTCATTCTGCCTGATGTTCTTTAGCTGTGTGTTACTGAGGGCAGCGTATGCGATGTAATTACTTTCTTCAAAATGATGCTCCCACTCCTTCTCGCCTAATGCTATATAAAAATCAGGATGATGAAACAGATTCTTCATCAGTTGTTCCTCAAATTTGCTTTTGTATATACCCGAAAGATGCAGGTGGATGCTGAAATAATGCCCCCAAAGAAACATGGTGCGTACGGCAAATATATCTCCCTTCTTAAAAGATGCAGGATGGTCTAATATCACGTACGGAAACCCGCGGTAGTTTTCCCCTTTAGAAATTTTAGGTACGCAACTGCTTACTTGTTTGTCCGGGAGAACCACACTTCCCAAAATTTCATTTATTTCCGGTACAAGCCTGCTGAATAATGAAGATGCTTTTACTATTACTGCCCTTTTCGTTAAAATGATATTCTTATCAGCTGCCGCCGCAAGTTCGCCCGCAGAAACCGTTACTTTTGTTTGGTCGCTCATTACAGAAAGGTAATTATTAATTCAAACTGACGGAATCTTCCATGCTCAAAAAACTGGATAAGCTTATTCTCAAATCCTTTCTGGGGCCGTTTATTGTCACTTTCTTTATTGCATTCTTTGTATTAATGATGCAGACACTATGGAAGTACATTGATGACCTGGTGGGCAAGGGACTGGATTTTGTAACCATTATGAAATTCGTGTGGTATGCAAGTGCTACGCTTTCCTCCCTGGCTATGCCTATCGCCATTCTCATTTCTTCTATCATGACTTTCGGGAATCTTGGTGAGAGCTTTGAACTCGTCGCCATAAAAGCATCCGGTATTTCATTGCTCAGATTTATGCGACCGCTCATATGGGTAACGCTTCTCTTGTGTATGATCACTTTTGTATTTGCAAACTATGTGATCCCGTATTCCAATCTTAAATTTATTACACTTTACCAGAATATTCTTGTTACAAAACCCACACTGGAACTTAAGGAAGGAATTTTTTATACCGGTATAGAAAAATATGCGATAAAGGTTGATAACAAAGAAATGAACGGGAATATATCAAATGCCCTCATCTATGACCAAACCAATAATTTACAGGAGAATACTATAATTGCAGAAAAAGGAAAAATGGTCATCTCACCTGATGATAATTTTTTAGAGTTCAACCTGGAAAACGGCACCAGGTACCAGGAGAAAGGAAATTTTGGAGACAGCAGCACTGAGTACGTCAGGCTTCAGTTTAAAACATTTAAAAAACTATTTGACCTCAGCGCATTTAAAAAGAGCGCAGCCAACGAAGATGCATTGCGGAACAATTATAAAATGCTTAATGCACGCCAGCTCAATAAGAACATTGATTCTCTTGTTATACTTAAAGACAGCCTTTCCGTAGCTGTATCTAAAACATTGAAATTCTCGCTCCCCTTTCTGAACGACAGCATGAAAACGAAAAAGGTTGATCGAATTCGAACTATAGATTCATCCTCGTCTGATGGTTTGTTCCCGGACAGTGCAGTAGCTGTATTATTTGAAAAAGGAATAACGAAAGTTTCTGAGATGAAGAACACGCTGATGTTTACAAGTTCCGAAGCAGAGATGAAAAGGTTGGACATCATTTTCCATAAGCTGGAATGGCAGCGAAAGTTTGCATTCTCCCTTGCATGCATGGTCCTGTTTTTTATAGGTGCACCTTTAGGTTCCATTATTCGCAAAGGCGGCATGGGTATGCCTTTGGTAGTTGCAATTATCTTTTTTCTCATCTTCCATTTACTCAACATGTTTGGCGAAAAGTTTGTTAGAAATGAGATACTTCCGCCGTTTACGGGCATGTGGCTTGCAGTGATAGTACTTACGCCGGTCGGATTTTTCTTTACTTATAAAGCAATGCATGATTCCCAGCTTTTCAATAAAGAATTTTATACAAGATCTGTCACAAGGTTAAAATCATACCTTCAGAGAAAGAAAAAACCGGCGCTTAATGATGTTTAAAATACAGATATGGAAAACGCTAACAGCAGAAGAAAATTTATTGGAAACAGCGTAAAAGGTGCAGCGCTGATTGCTATCGGTACAGGTGCAGCAGGTACATTCTTAGAATCCTGTGCGGGGCCGAAGTTGCTTACAGTTCCGGTTGCTTTTTTAACAGGCTTTGAGCAGCAGCCGTTGCCTTACAGCTACACTGCGTTGGAAAATGTTATTGATGCAAAGACGATGGAGATCCATTACACAAAACATGCAGCAGCTTATTCAAAAGCCCTGAAAGAGGCCATACAGGCTGAGGGAGCGAGCAGTGCACAATCTGTTGAAACCATCTTATCTGACATCACCCGTTATTCTGTAAAAATGAGAAACAATGCCGGCGGACATTATAATCATGAGATGTTCTGGAAAAGCATGCAACCTAAATCTGCAGATAATAAACCATCAGGGAAACTCCTGGCGGATATTGAAAAAACATTCGGTTCATTTTCAAATTTTAAAACACAGTTTTCAGAAGCAGCTAAAACTCGGTTTGGCAGCGGATGGGCTTGGTTATATACAGAAGGAAGGAATTTAAAGATTGGCAGTACGGCTAATCAGGATAACCCGGTGATGAATTTACCTTCGGGTGCAATTAAAGGATTTCCTTTACTCGGCCTGGATGTATGGGAGCATGCTTATTATTTGAAGTATCAGAATAAGCGAGCAGATTATATTGAAAACTGGTGGAACGTAGTGAATTGGAGTTATGCAGAAAGTCGATACAACAGTATAGCATAATACTTAAATAGACTCAGCCTTTGCAAAGCAGCTTTCTGATGAAAAGAAAGAAGCCGAACAAAGGCTGATGAATTGACAAGCAATCGTGACGCAAATATAACAAAGAGCATACCCCAATTACACATATTATTTTCATAAATATTCGTTAAAGCTTTTTAACAAATAGAAAATATGATTCTTTAAAAAGTTTACATTCGTAGCCTTATTTATTCACGTCAATTTTATTACATGGAAGCCTGGAAAGAATATCAGGAAAAGAACAAAGAGCGGTTTTTAAATGAACTATTGGAACTGTTGCGCATACCAAGTGTAAGTGCAAAAGGGGAACACAAGGAAGATATGATCAAATGTGCAGAAGCAGTTAAGGCAAGGCTCTTGGAAGCAGGTGCAGACAAAGTGGAGATTTATCAAACTGACGGCCATCCGATTGTTTATGCCGAAAAGATCATTGATTCTGCTAAGCCCACGGTCCTTGTGTATGGCCACTATGATGTACAACCCCCGGAACCTTTAGACCTATGGAAGAGTCCGCCTTTTGAGCCTACAATAATAGATGGGAAAATTTTTGCAAGAGGAAGTTGTGATGATAAAGGCCAGTTTTACATGCATGTGAAGGCATTGGAAACCCTTATACAAACTAATACGCTGGGTAATAATATAAAGTTTTGCATTGAAGGTGAAGAAGAGATCGGCTCGCCAAACCTGGGCAAATTTGTTGCAGCAAATAAAGCATTACTTAAAGCGGATTGTGTGCTTATAAGCGACAGTGCAATGATCAGTTTGGAGACCCCCAGCCTGGATATTGGAGTACGCGGACTCAGCTATATAGAAGTGGAAGTAACCGGGCCGAACAGGGACCTGCACAGCGGTGTATATGGCGGGGCTGTAGCAAATCCGATCACTATTCTTGCACAGATGATCGCCTCTTTGCATGATGAAAATAACCATGTTACCATTCCGGGGTTTTATCATGATGTAGCAGTGGCAACTGAAGATGAGAGGAAACTGATGTCGCTTGCACCGTTTGATGAAAATGAATACAAAACGGATCTGGGTGTAAAGGAATTATGGGGCGAAAAAGGTTTTTCTACGAATGAAAGAACAGGCATAAGACCTACAATTGAATTGAACGGAATATGGGGCGGCTATACAGGTGAAGGTGCAAAAACCGTTTTACCTTCTAAAGCATTTGCAAAAATTTCTGCAAGATTGGTTCCCAACCAAACTTCGGATAAGATGACAGATATCCTTATCAAACATTTAGAAAAGATAGCACCGCCCAATGTTACTGTAAAAGCCACTTTGCATCATGGCGGTGAGCCATACATGACTCCTATAGACAGTGTTGCTTATCAGGCTGCATCTAAAGCCATGGAAACTACGTTTGGTAAAACACCCATACCCGTTCGGGGCGGTGGCAGTATTCCTATTTGTGCATTATTTGAAAAAGAACTGGGTATAAAGATCGTGTTCATGGGTTTTGGTTTAGACAGCGACAACCTGCACAGCCCCAATGAAAAATTTAATATTGAGAATTTTTACAAAGGGATAGAGACGATACCTTATTTCCATAAATATTTTACGGAGATGAAGTGATGTATTTCAGAATGAACACGCCCGGCACATGTGTCGGGCGTTTTTCTTTAAAGTTTGAGAAATCACTTCAGATGTAGCTAAATATCTTTATTTTTGCCGCCCGATTGGCAGCAGTCGGATATTTTATGGATGTCGGGATAGCTCAGCTGGTTAGAGCATCGGATTCATAACCCGAAGGTCGGCAGTTCAAGTCTGCTTCCCGATACGTAAACAGACTTTAGGTGATTTTCATCCTGAAGTCTGTTATTTTTTTGCCCTGAAATGCTGTTCAGGCCTGCAATAAGAGAAAATACAGTGTTGATTTTAGTGGTTCGAGTTTCACCTTTTTGCTTGTTATAATATATTCCCTCACTGAACAGCAATCTTTGCAATCTTTGCTTTTGGAAGAAATCAGATGAAGTCCATAGGGACGGGAGTTCTGAGGCAATCCGTATTGATTTTCTAATTCCTGTTTCAAGGTTCGAGGCGTTAATCGGGCATTCTTTCAAATTTTCTTTAATCGCGTTCATTTCGTCCTTAAATCGCAGGCTAAATTTTTGATACATTTCCGCAGAAATCTCTTCATTTATGAATCTCTCTTCCAGTCTCTCTGCCTTGCTGTTAATATCCAGAATTTGTTTTTGAAAGTTCCCGTTCACTTTATCACGATCATCGTTTAAACGATTAAAAACCATTTCCATTTGAAGCCTGTATACCGGAATGTACTTTTCATGTAAAGTAATTTCTTCCAATATTTGTTTGAAAAGGATATTCAGATCTTTAGCATTTTTATTACAGGAACACTTTTTCTTATTATCACATTTGTAATAGTGTAAACCTTTTAATCTAATCTGATATCCTCTTAAAAATTCACCGCAGGTATCACATTTAAAGAACATTTTCAAAGGAGTGTATTCAAAGTCAACACCATGTTTACTTCCGGTACTGCAGTACTTTATTTCATTTGCCTTTAAAAAGATTTCTTTAGAAATTAATGGTTCATGTTTTCCTTGGACCATATCCCCTTCTAATGCCTTATGAGATAATAAACCGCAATAAAAAGGGTTCCGCAAAATTTGCCCTAAAAATTTTAATGTTGTTTTATAGCCAAGAGCCGCCATTCTATTTATAATTTCTGTGTTGTGACATTCTTCATTGGCTTTCCATAAAAAAGCTTTTCGTATAATTTTACCGGTTGCATTTATCTCAATAAATCTGTCTCCGTTCCTTCTTACATTATCATATCCTGACGGAGCTTTGGTACACCAAATCCCCATCATTAATTTTTCCTTGGTACCGGCCATTGATTTTTGCTTTCTCAGATCATTATCATATTGCCCGAAGAGAAAAAGAATATTTTGCTGAAGCACCCCTGACGGATTGGAAGTGTCAATAGGTTGAGTTACAGAAATGATAGAAATGCCTAATTCCCGAAGTTGCCTGGATAACCACATAGCATTATCTCCGGTTC
>JBGTJG010000187.1:0-8328 GCA_041745235.1 Ferruginibacter sp.
AGCTATACGGATAAACATATTAAAAGGGTTGTCATCTTTATACACACCAAAGGGGTCGCCTTTTGCAATATTATCTTCCGTCATACTCACATATCGCTCTCCCATCACACCCTTTACAAAATCCGGATTTTGAACCGATGAGAAAACGCCGATTGAGACAAAAAGAATAAAAATTAATGCGGTAAACAAAAAAGTTCGATGGTATTTCCTTATGATCAGCGGAAGCTCATACTTCCAAAACATAAATATGCGGGAAAACTTCTCTTTTTTATTTTTATAAATATTCTGATAAACGCCGGCAGCCAGGCCGTTGATCCACTTTGTAACATTGCTTCGGGGGTAAAAAGTTTTGGCGTAAGCCAGGTCATCCATGATTGTAATGAAACGTTCCGATGCTTCATCAGGATCGGCAGCTTCTTCCTGCTGATATTTTTGCCACTTTTCAGCATTCTTTTTTATAAACATGGCCTCCCTCATAAACTCGCGCCTTTGAATTAGTTCCATACAATTTGAGGCATTTTCAGCTAATAAAAAAATCCCATTTCTTAAGATGCAATACATTCAGCATGTATCTTGTGAGAACATGGCGACGGTACAAATAAATACTGCATTTAATGTGGGCTTGGATTTTGAAATTGCGCCGTTTCACAAACGTTTGCTTGCATATATAATTGATTTTATCATGATGGCGATATATCTGTTCGCCATGAAAAGTTTTTTGTATGATGAATTAGATCTTTCACAAGAAAATAACACAGGTTTCGATATCCTGGTTATTTCCCTTCCGTTGCTTTGTTATTCCCTCATCACAGAGGTATTAATGAACGGGCAAACGTTAGGTAAAAAATTGATGATGATCAGGGTTATAAGCCTGGAAGGAGGAGAACCCACATTAGGGCAGTTTATATTACGCTGGATAACAAAGTTATTTGAGTGGCCCTTTTTATTCGGTTATATCTATGGATCTTCAGTAGCCTTATTTGTTTACATGTTTTATACATGCTTTTTCGGAATTGGTGTTGTCATTACAATCTTAATATCAAAAAAAAGTCAGCGCTTGGGTGATATGGCTGCCGGTACTGTGGTAGTGGATGCAAGATCATATATGAGTGTGCAGGATACCATATTCATCGATGTACACACACATGATTACAAAGTAAGCTACCCTGAAGTAATGCGTCTTTCAGACACAGATATCAACACAATTAAAGCTGTTCTTACTCAATCCCGCAAAACGAATAACCACGACACAAGCATGCGGGTAGAATATAAAATAAAAGAAGTGCTGGGCATTCAATCCAAGCTGTCTTCAACAGATTTCCTGGAGAAGCTTTTAGAAGATTATAATTACCTGGCAACAAAGGAATAGTTATTGCCCGCGGCCCTGCCTCATTGCTTCCATCATGGTGCCGCCGAAAAATAGCACAAATAAAAGCCCGATGATCATAAAGACTGCCCCCAAGATTAACCCGATCAGCGAAGTGATCCTCCCGGCGTTGAGCGTGCTGTAACTTGAAGCTGTATACAGCTCGGGATTTTCCCTGTACAATTTGCGGTCTTTGTTTGCCAGTATCAATCCTATAATTCCGCAGATTACGCCGCCAATACCGTAACAAAAAGCAGCTACAATTGATACAATTCCCAATACAAGAGAGGGTGTGGCATTTGTCAGCGGTACCTGATTATTATGATTCGGCGAGAGCAAGTTTGGTTGATCGTTCATTTTAGTGTTTTAAGCAGTTAGTTTATAAAGATAAGAACCTGCCATGATAACAAAAACCACAAATAACCCGGTTTTTGTTACTGCAAGAGAATGTTTAAAATTCTTATTTCGAGTGAACAATAAATATATAAAGAAAACCAGCATTGGTAATAATGCCGGGTAATAATAAAAACTTTCAGAAATATTTCCTCCTACCAGCGCAATGAAACTGCGCTGAAACCCACAGCCCGGGCAATCAGCATGCAAAATATCTTTCAAAAGGCATGGCAACTGATGCTGTTCCAGCCAGGAGATCATATTTGTATAAAAAGCTGTCATTAATACGCTTTTGCAAACAATACCCTTTCCTTACTCGGGCTCCCCGTCAGGATACATTTACCTTCTTCCTGCTTATTATTTATCGAAATGCACCTGATAGTGGCTTTTGTCAGTTCCTTTATCTTTTCTTCTGTTTCCGGCGTACCATCCCAGTGTGCAGAAACAAATCCGCCCGTTTCTTCCTGCAATTTTACAAATTCATCCCATGTATCTGCAGTTCTTAGATTTTCATTTCTGAAAGCAAGTGCACGGTTGTAAATATTCTGCTGAATCTCATCTAACAGGTTTTTAAGATAATCAGCCAAACCATCCAGAGAAACACCTGATTTTTCTTTGGTATCCCTTCTCGCTACTTCTGCCACATTGTTTTCCATATCCCGCATGCCCATTGCAATGCGCACCGGCACACCTTTCAGTTCATACTCTGCAAATTTCCATCCCGGGCGGGCATTATCATTGTCATCATATTTTACCCTAATGCCAAGCGCTTTTAGATCCCTAATTATTTCTGCAGACTTTGCATCAATTAAAGCCTTACCCTCTTCTCCTTTATATATCGGAATTATAACTACCTGAAGCGGTGCAATTTTCGGCGGCATAATTAATCCCTGGTCATCGCTGTGAGCCATTATCAAAGCCCCTATCAGCCTTGTAGAAACGCCCCAGCTTGTTGCCCATACATAATCAAGCTTGTTGTTTTTATCACTGAATTTTACATCAAATGCTTTGGCAAAATTTTGTCCCAGGAAATGAGAAGTGCCCGCCTGCAAAGCCTTTCCGTCCTGCATCAATGCCTCAATGCAATAGGTATCTTCTGCCCCCGCAAAACGTTCACTTGCCGTTTTTACACCTTTTATTACAGGCACCGCCATGTATTCTTCCACAAACTCTGCATACACATCCAGCATCTTAGTTGTTTCTTCAATAGCTTCTTCTTTAGTAGCATGCGCCGTGTGCCCTTCCTGCCAAAGGAATTCCGCAGTACGCAAAAAAAGTCGTGTCCGCATTTCCCAGCGTACTACATTCGCCCATTGGTTTATCAGCAAAGGAAGATCGCGGTATGATTGTATCCAACCTTTATAGGTGTTCCAGATGATCGCTTCGCTTGTAGGCCGCACCACCAGCTCTTCTTCCAGTTTTGCTTCGGGATCTACAATCAGTTTTCCCTTATTATTCGGATCCGCTTTCAGGCGATAGTGTGTAACCACCGCACATTCTTTTGCAAAACCCTCAGCGTTGGTTTCTTCTGCTTCAAACAGACTCTTTGGCACAAACAACGGGAAATAGGCATTCACATGTCCTGTGTCCTTAAACATTTTATCCAACTGATCCCGCATATTTTCCCAGAGCGCATAGCCGTAGGGCTTTATCACCATGCATCCCCGAACAGCGGAATGATCTGCCAGTTGGCTTTTTACAACAAGTTCATTGTACCATTGCGAATAATCATCCGCCCGTTTTGTAAGTTCTTTGCTCATTTTATGTTCCCCTTATTTCTGAAATTTTTCTTTATTGTCCGATGGGTATATCCCTGATCAGCCTCGGTGGCGTCGCACACTTCAGGAGCGAATCTTTACTCAGCTATAATTGTGCAACCTGATCGGCAACGAAGATAAGCCCGTAACAGTGAAATTATTACCTCAATACTCTCTACTTCCAACTCAATACTTTAAAGTAAATTGCCGCCACATAAAATCAATCAATGGATATTCAGTATAATAAAAATGAGGATGAGCAAAAAATGGCGTGGGGCTCTGTAAAAAAACAGCTCGATAAAATTTACGAAGGAGGCGGGCTTAAAAGTGCTGCAAAACAAAAAGAAAAAAATAAACTGGTAGCACGTGAGCGCATTGCTTACCTGTGCGATGATAATACGCCCTTCATAGAAATAGGCGCTTTTGCCGGTTTTGGAATGTATGAAGAATACGGCGGTTGCCCTGCGGGCGGCACTGTAAGCGGTATAGGTTATGTGAGTGGCCGGCAATGTGTAATTCTTGCAAATGACCAAACTGTAAAAGCAGGTGCATGGTTTCCGATTACCGGTAAGAAGAATTTACGGATGCAGGAAATAGCCATGGAAAACAGGCTTCCCGTTATTTATATCGTGGACAGTGCCGGTGTTTTCCTGCCCATGCAGGATGAGATCTTCCCTGATAAAGAACATTTCGGTCGCATTTTTCGCAACAATGCAAAAATGAGTGCCATGGGCATTACACAGATTGCAGCAGTTACGGGTGCATGTGTGGCCGGGGGCGCCTATCTGCCTATTATGAGTGATGAGACCCTGATGGTAGAAGGATCTGCTTCTATTTATCTCGCCGGCCCCTATCTCGTGAAGGCAGCCATTGGGGAAGATGCAGATGGTGAAATATTAGGAGGCGCCGCTACACACAATGAAATAAGCGGCATTGCTGATTATAAATTCAAAACCGAGGAAGAGTGCCTGGATAGGGTGAAAAGCATAATTGGTAAGCTTGGAAGAACTGTCACTGCAGGCTTTGACAGAGTTACGCCCATTGCGCCTTCAAAAAAACCGGAAGAAATTTACGGCATAATTGCAGCTGACAATAGCAGGCCATATGATGTGCTGGAAATAATAAAGAATATTACGGATGCGGATAGTTTTGATGAATTTAAACAGGATTACGGCAAAACGATAGTAACTGGCTATGCCCGCATTGATGGCTGGGCAGTGGGCATCGTTGCCAATCAAAGACTTGTACTTAAAACCAAGAAAGGCGAAATGCAATTGGGTGGCGTTATCTATAACGACAGTGCCGATAAGGCTGCACGCTTCATCATGAATTGCAATCAGAAAAAAATACCATTGGTGTTTTTACAGGATGTGACCGGCTTTATGGTGGGCAGCCGCAGTGAGCACAGCGGTATAATAAAAGACGGTGCAAAGCTGGTAAATGCCGTGGCAAACTCTGTAGTTCCTAAAATAACTATCATCACCGGAAACTCCTATGGCGCGGGCAATTATGCCATGTGTGGCAAAGCATATGATCCGAGGTTCATCTATGCATGGCCGGGAGCAAAGATCGCAGTAATGGGCGGTGAGCAGGCCGCTAAAACCATGTTGCAAATACAGGTGGCCGGTATGAAAGCCAAAGGGGAAGTAATTACCACGGACGATGAAAAGATCCTTCTTGATAAAATAACAGATAAATATTTAGCACAAACAAAAGCGCAATATGCAGCTGCAAGGTTATGGGTAGATGCAATTATAGACCCTGCAGACACACGGCGAGTGATAAGCGAAGGTATTGCTGCAGCGAATCATAACCCGCATATTGAGGAATTTAAAATGGGGGTTTTTCAGGTTTAATGATGAACCTAAAATGAGTACAATTACTTTATATACAGATGGTGCAGCCCGCGGCAATCCCGGGCCCGGGGGTTATGGCGCCATCCTTATGTTTGGCTCACATCATAAAGAATTATCCAAAGGGTTTCGGCATACTACAAACAACAGGATGGAGTTGTGGGCTATCATCGCCGGCCTGGAAGCTATCACCAATAAAGAGATCCCTGTTACCGTTTATTCTGACAGCCAATACGTGGTAAATGCAATAAACAAAGGCTGGTTAAATACATGGATGAAGACCAATTTTAAAGGCGGAAAAAAGAATGCTGACCTCTGGAAGAAGTATCATGCTATAGCAAAAAATTACTCGATCACTATAAATTGGGTAAAAGGGCACGCAGATAATCCATACAACAATCGCTGCGATGAATTGGCTACAGCCGCGGCAGACGGGAAGAACTTAACACCTGATACCGGATACGAAGAAGTCATATCTGCAGAAAAGAAATTGTTTTAGATCCTGTTGTACGCAGGCTTTTCAGTTTGGAAATATTTTTCAGCTAAGAAATATGCTCCGAAAAACAGAATGGAATAACACCCCGTTGAGATAAGACTTGCTTTCAGAAATGGCAATCCTGCAACTAAACATTCTATATAACCAGCAAAATTTGCAGGATAATAACCGGGGCTCAAAAAGAACAAAGATGAATTTGATAAGAAATAAAACACAAGGCACGACGCGATAGTGTAACATGCAATATTCAGGACATTTAATTTCTTAATGCTGAAACCGATAAGGGTAACTAATAACAGCAACCCGTAATTTACAACCTGTCCCCAACCATAAAAGCCGGGTGCAATATTAAAAACTTCAAACAACACATCCGATAAAAAGATCGCTGCTAAAGGCAATAAGAACGCAATTTTTTTATTGCTGATCACTGCTCCGCCGAATAATGCCATTGCTATGAGGGGGCTGAAGCTCACCGGATAGATAAGCACACGGCTCACAGCAGCTGCGATTATCATTAAAACTGCTATTATTATTACTGAAGTAGATTGTTTCATAAGTATTCCCGTTTCGGCAAAAATAAAGAATAATTTTTTCATTGCGTAACTTCAATGCCATGGCTACGCATAATGAAACCGGGAGGCTTGGGGAAGAACTGGCTGCAGCCTGGTTTGAGAAACTTGGCTATAATATACTGCATAAGAATTGGCGACATAAAAACAAGGAAGTAGACATTATTGCAACCCGCAATAACATGCTTCATTTCATAGAAGTAAAAACGGTAAGCACATTAAAATTCGGGCACCCCGAAGAAAAAGTTGATATAAAAAAGATCAGATACCTGATCGATGCTTCTGAAGAATACCTCTACCAAAACCCCCAATGGCCTCGCATACAATTTGATATACTGTCTGTTACAATGAAACCGAATGAAGATGTAGTATATTTTTTAATAGAAGATGTGTATGAATAGAACTCAGATATAAGATGTCAGACAATAGATAAGAGATTTGAGACATAAGACAGGAAAGTGCTTTATGTTTTGTCGGAGACTGTCGATTTGAGCCAATTATCAATTCTCCATTATTTAATTATCCATTCTCTCAACCATTTTTTCCACCATCTTGAATGTTGCCGGGCAGTAATCAATATTTTGTTTATGCACATGGGCATATTCCACCCACTTTCTTTTAGATAAATGCGGGAATCCTGCACAATCAGCCGGCCTGATGGCATAAATACCGCACATGTTTGTGGTAAGATCCAGAAACTGGCAGGGTTGCAAAACATTTGTCCAATCACCGTTGCGCTCTTTTTTCAACCATTTCTTCTTAAATTCTTCAGGCGTTTGTTGGAAGTGTGCGGATATCCTCTTTAAGTCCCTATCCGTAAAAGTGGGCGTCATTTTTTTACAGCAATTTGCGCAGCTAAGGCAATCTACTTCTGCCCATACTTCCGCTTCTATAATCGGTGTAAGCTTATCAATGCCGGAGGGCGGATTTTTTTCAGTACGATTTAAGAAGCTGCGGTAAAATTTCCTATACAGGGAAAGTTTTTTTCTGAAAGACCTGAAATTAACGGGGAGCATATATCTTTTAAGAGATGAAATTTATGTGGCGAAAATAATGTTTAATTATATTGTAACGGCATAGATATTTAAACAACAGCAATAATGTGGGATCCGCATAAAAAAGGTTTTAAGGCATGGCTGAGATTGGAAAAATCTTTATCAGAAAATTCTGTGTCAGCTTACCTGCATGATATTGAAAGCCTCACCGATTTTCTGCAGGCTACGAAGGATCTCAAAAATCCCGATGAAATAGTATTGCAGGACCTGGTAAGATTTACGAAATGGGTGAATGAATTGGGAATGACCCACTCTTCCCAGGCCCGCATGATATCAGGCATTCGAAGCTTTTTTAAATATTGCATTGCTGAAGAAATTACATCAACCGATCCCGCGGCTTTACTGGAAGCACCTAAGCAACAAAGAAAACTACCGGATACGCTTTCTTTTGAAGAAATTGAAAAAATTATATCAGTAATAGACCTGAGCAAACCCGAAGGTGAGAGAAACAAAGCTATTACAGAAACACTGTACAGTTGCGGTCTGAGGGTAAGTGAACTGGTAAATTTAAAGATTAGTAATCTTCACCTGGATGTAGGATACATAAGGGTTACCGGCAAAGGCGATAAAGAACGACTGGTGCCCATTGGAAGCGATGCCCAAAAATACATAGGCATTTACAGGGAAAATATCCGAAATCATATTAAGATAAAGCAGGGGGAAGAAGATATCCTTTTTTTAAACAGAAGAGGCAGCAGGTTATCGAGGATCATGATATTTGTAATACTGAAGGATCTTGCAAAAAAGGCGGGAATAACTAAAAATATTTCACCGCATACATTTCGCCATTCATTTGCCACACATCTCGTAGAAGGAGGTGCAGACTTACGTGCAGTGCA
>JBGTJG010000188.1:0-6292 GCA_041745235.1 Ferruginibacter sp.
TGCACCTTGGTTATAGTTGCCGTTTGCCCCGCTGCGTTCTGAACTGTGAGGATAACAGTATAGGTTCCGGGATCAAAATATGTTGCTGAAGGATTTTGCAATGTGGAGAGGGTACCGTTGCCAAGATCCCAGTTCCACTGAGTGGCCCCGGTAGATTGGTTCTGAAATTGGACAACAAGAGGTGCACAGCCCGAGAGCGGTGTTGCAGTAAACTGGGCCACAGGCTGCCCGGTAACCAATAATGATAAGAAACAACTTATCGAGATTAAAAAAAATCTCCTTAAGAGCGTAAAATCGCTCATACAACGTAAATTTTTTATCTGATTCTTAAATTTAGTAATGTGCTGTACAAGATACCGGTTTAGTAAAGAATCAAGGATAAATGGAAAAGAATTAGGGTCATTTTATTGTTAAAATTGAAAAACTTCTTTTCTAACCCTTATTCTTTACAGAATTATCATGCCGAATTTATCTGTGGCGTAATCTAAAAAATATTTACTACTTAGCTCCTCTCCGGTTGCGAGCTTGCAAAGCGTCTCCGAAGTATACATTCTCCCATAAGCATAAATATTATCCTGAAGCCATTTTCGAACGAATAAATTGTTATTCTCATCAAATTTGCACACGACAGAAGGTTGTATTTTCTTTATTACAGCAAAAAATTGAGCTGCATATAAACTTCCGATGCTGTAAGTGGCAAAATATCCAAAACTGCCATGACTCCAATGAACATCCTGGAGGCATCCCCGCAAATCATCAGGCACTGTGATTCCAAGATATTTTTTATACAGCTCTTTCCAACATGCCGGAATATCGATAGCATTTATCGTGCCTTCTATCAGTTGTTTTTCCAATTCGTAACGTATGATAATATGAAAATGATATGTAAGCTCATCTGCTTCGGTACGGATAAATGATGGATGAACTTTGTTGATTGCAGCATAAAATTGATGGGCACTGATATTTTGAAATTGCTGAGGGAAATATTCTGTGATGAGAGGTAAATTCTGTTCCCAGAAGGGCAGGCCACGCCCTATACAGTTTTCCCATAACCTGCTTTGGCTCTCATGAATGCTGAGGCTGCAATATTCACCCAGCGGTAACCCGTACTCACTCTCAGGAAGGCCTTGTTCATAAAGCGCATGGCCACCTTCGTGAATGCAGCTCCAGAGCATGTTACTGAAATCATTTTCATCAATTCTTGTTGTAATTCGTACATCTGTGCTCGCAAAGCTCGTGGTAAAAGGATGTTCACTGATATCCTGCCGCCCCGCATCAAAATTAAAATTCATCCTTTTCAGTATTTCCATGCCCGCTTTCCATTGCATGTCTTTTGGAAAATGCTGATGCAGGAAAGCATCATCAGGAATCGGTTTGGCTTGCAACTCATTGAGCAGTCTTGAAAGTTGCGGACGCAGGTCCGCAAACAATTTATCTACTTTATCGGTTGTAAGGCCTTTATCAAATTCATCCATGAGCGCATCATAGGGGTGCTTTTCATAGCCGATAAGTTCTGCCTCTTCCCTTTTCAAAAGAATGATTTCCTGCAGCGGTTCTTGGAAAATACTGAAATCATTTTGCCGGCGGGCTTTGATCCATGAATGAAAACTTTTATTTACCGCTTCGCTCATTTTGCGCACAAATGCTGAAGGCAACTTTTTGCTTTTATTAAAATCCTGCAGACTGAGCTGTACATTTCTTTTTTCGTTAGCAGCAAGACCCTCTTTAGCAGAAAGTTCACGGAGCAAATCACCGAAACTTTCGTTTGTAAACTTTTCGTGTGCGAGTTCATTCAATGTGGCTATTTGCCTGCCGCGGGCATCACCGCTATTTTTGGGGAGATATGTTTCCTGATCCCACTGCAGAACAGCAGAAGCATACCTGATATCTGCAATCTTTTGCAGTGATTCTTTATATTGGGCATACATTTTATCTGAGGACATATTCAAAGTTAGAAAAAACTGTTTCAACGCTTAATGCAGTACCCCTTATATGATCTTAAAATAAAGTTACCTGAAGCAGCCGAAAAAGAAGATTTATAGATTTGTACTAATTTTATAACCACACTATGGTAATTAAAGAAATTATTGAATTCCTGGAAACTATTTCCCCTCCTTCATTACAGGAAGATTACGACAATGCAGGTCTTATTATTGGCCAAAAGGAAAGCGCATGTACCGGCGCAGTTATCTGCCTGGATTGTACTGAAGCCGTAGTAGATGAGGCTATCGCCAATAACTGTAATCTTATAATAGCCCATCACCCTATTATTTTCTCCGGCTTAAAAAAAATAACCGGCAAAAATTACGTAGAACGAACGGTAATCAGGGCTATAAAAAATGACATTGGCATTTTTGCCATCCATACAAATCTTGATAATGTACTTGGGGGTGTTAACGGGAAAATTGCAGAAAAACTTGCACTCAAAAACATCAGGATATTAGAACCGAAAGAAATGCAAATGAAAAAGATCATCACATTTGCACCCCCCGAAATGGCGGAGAAAGTTCGTGAGGCAATGTTCAAAGCAGGCGCAGGTCAGATTGGAAAATACAGTGAATGCAGCTTTACCTCTCAGGGCACATCTACTTTCACCCCCGGAGAAGGGGCAGATCCTACGGTAGGCGAAGTGGGAAAAAGGGAGAACAGTAAGGAACTGAAGCTGGAATTTATCTTTCAGCCTCACTTAGAAAAGCAGATCATCGCTGCCATGAGAGACGCTCATGAATATGAGGAGGTGGCCTATGATATCATCCCCCTGGGCAATTTTCTGTCTGACCGGGGCAGCGGGCTGCTTGGTACACCGGATGAGCCAATCGATGAACGTTCTTTTATTACTCATCTGCAGAGCGTATTTAAAACTCCGGTGGTAAAACACACTGCTTTTACGGGGAAAATGATCAAAACAGTAGCTCTTTGCGGCGGTGCCGGCAGCTTTTTGATCAATAAGGCAATAGCTTCAGGGGCGGATGTATACATCACGTCAGATATAAAATACCACGAGTTTTTTGATGCTGATAGCAAGATATTGCTTGCAGATGTCGGTCATTATGAGAGTGAACAGTTTACCACAGACCTTCTGTTTGATCTTTTGAGGGGGAAATTCCCTAACTTTGCGCTCCTTAAAACGGGCGTGAACACTAACCCTGTTCATTATTTCGTTCCGTAATAAAACTTTAAATACAACAGCATAATATGGCAGCAACAAAAGAATTTTCGGTAGAAGAAAAATTAGCTTCTCTTGTCCGTTTACAGAAGATAGACAGTAAGCTGGATGAGATCAAGATCCTGAAAGGGGAATTACCAATGGAAGTTAAAGATCTTGAAGATGAAATCGAAGGCTTACATGCCCGCCAGACTCGTGTAGAAGAAGAGATCAACGGCATCACTGAGTTTATTGAAAAGCGCAAAGAAGCGATCGCCGAAGCCCAGGCTTTCATTAAGAAATATGAGAAACAAAGCGATAATGTAAAAAACAGTCGCGAGTTTGAAGCTATCAACAAAGAGATAGAAATGCAGCAGCTGGAAGAAAAACTCTGCGAAAAGCATATTAAAGATGCTAATGAAGAGATCGCAGAAAAAGCAAAACAACTGGAAGCTGCGAAAAAAGCTGTAAGTACGAAAGAAGCGAATCTGACCGGGAAGAAAGGTGAGTTGGAGAAGATCATCAGTGAAACAGAAAAAGAAGAAAAACACTTTAATAAGGACGCCGGCGCTGCCCGTGAGCATGTGGAAGAGCGGTTATTGCACAGCTATGACCGCATTCGCAAAAACTACCGCAACGGTCTTTCTGTTGTTGCTGTGGAAAGAGACAGCTGCGGCGGTTGTTTTCACGCCATTCCTCCTCAGAAACAAAGTGAGATCAAACTTCGTAAGAAGATAATGGTATGCGAAAACTGCGGAAGGATCCTTGTAGACTCAGACTTAGATGAAAGTGTAACTGTGAAATAATCAAATCCCCGATATTTAAAAAGCCGCCTTCGCGGCTTTTTTTATTTCTCATTAGTTTGACCGAAGTCAGGATTTTTTATCAACAGAGGGTGTATTGGCCGACTCTCTTGTCTTATTCTCCGTAACCTCTGACATATCGGGTTTCTCGCCTTCTTCTGCCATCTTCTTCATTTCTGCTGTATCTACTTTTCCCTGCGCATCCAGCATACGCATACTTTTTGCATCCTGAAGAAACTCAGAAGCAAAAATAAATTCATTAAGTAATTTGTTGTCTGAGAAAATAATGTCCTTTTTATTGCCGGCCCACTCTTTTTTGCCCTGTACCATGTAAAGAATGTTATCGCCTATTTCCATAACACTATTCATATCATGTGTATTGATGATAGTGGTGATGTTAAACTCTACAGTAAGTTCCTGGATAAGCTTATCAATAACCATAGATGTTACCGGATCGAGACCAGAGTTGGGTTCATCACAAAACAAGTACTTAGGGTTAAGCACAATTGCGCGGGCTATCCCCACTCTCTTTTTCATTCCCCCGCTTATTTCAGAAGGGAATTTTTTATTAGCATCTTTCAGATTCACCCTGTCCAGCACTTCATTTACCCGCTTCATTTTCTTAGCATGATTGTCCTTGGTAAACATATTCAGCGGAAATTTTACATTTTCTTCCACAGTCATACTGTCGAACAATGCAGAACCCTGGAACAACATACCAATATCCCTGCGCAGAATGGTGCGGTCCTCCTGCGTCATTTCAGTAAAACTCTTGCCGTCATAAATAATATCACCACTGTCCGGCTCAAAAAGGCCCACAAGACATTTTTGCAAAACAGTTTTTCCGCTGCCGCTTGTACCGATGATCAGATTGGTCTTCCCTGTTTCCATTACATGGCTCACCCCATCCAATACAACCTTATCCCCGAATTTTTTATTTATGTCTTTAAACTCAATCATTTTTTCATCTTTCAATTCAACTGAAGCTTACAGCAATAGTGCAGCAAGAGCATAATCGGCCAGCAATATCGTTACACAACTCACTACAACCGCCTTCGTGCTGGAGCGTCCGATTTCCAAAGCACCGCCCTGTACATGGTAACCGTAATAGGCGGGGACGGAACTTATTATAAAAGCAAAAGTGTAGGCTTTAATGAGCGCAAACCAAACATTAAATGCCGTAAAGTTTTCCATCAAGCCTCTGTCAAAAGTGTCATAAGAAAGTATCCCGGATGCATTTCCCGCAAGCCTGCCACCCCAAATACCCAGCACCATAGAAAGTATAACCAGCAACGGAATCATAAGCAGTGCGGCTGCTATTTTGGGCATGATCAGGTATGTTTTGGTATTGATCCCCATAATTTCCAATGCATCTATCTGTTCACTTACCCGCATATTGCCTAATTCACTTGCTATCCTGCTGCCTACAACACCTGCTAGCACAATACACACAAGCGTGGGAGAAAACTCCAGGATAACAGTATCCCGTACAATCTGCGCAATAGTACTTTTGGGGATCAGCGGAGTGGTGAGCTGATAAGCCGTCTGTACGGCACTCACCGCACCCATAAATACTGATACAATAGATACAATACCCAGAGACCCCAACCCGATATCAGCACACTGGGCCATAAATTCTTTCCAGTAAACCTTTGCATTCTCCGGCTTCGCAATCATGCCTTTGAGCATGAGCGAGTACCTGCCGAAATGAGTTATAAAATTCATTAAATCATAAATTGTTTAGAATCTGCGTATGAATACCGATAATTATGCCGGTGTCTTTGTTTTTGACTTCCACCATTTAGTACGCTTGATCTCGTCCTGCGTGGCCGGAAGGGTAACTTCCCTGCTTTTGTTTTTAGCCTGTGCATCTACAACGGCTATAACCACCATATTGAAAATGCTGCGAATTGTACTTCCGAGCTGCAGGACGTGTACGGGTTTTTTTAATCCCAGAAGGATAGGCCCAACACTGTCTGCACCTCCTACTTCCTGTAACAGGTTATATGCAATATTACCTGCTGCCAGATTAGGGAAAATAAGCGTATTCACATCACCGTCTATCAGTTCTGTGAAAGGATAATTTTCTTTAAGTATCTCTTTATTGAATGCGAGGATGCCTTGTATTTCGCCGTCACAAATGAGTGTGGGTTCTCTTTCTTTTACAATCTGATGCGCACGCTGTACCAGATTAGCTTCAGGCGAATCACTGCTGCCAAAATTTGAATAAGACAACATTGCTATCTTAGGAACCACATTAAATTGCTTTACTTCTTTGGCAACGAGCAGTGTTATTTCTGCCAGCTCTTCTGCAGTAGGATTAAAATTGATCGTAGTATCTGCA
>JBGTJG010000189.1:0-23935 GCA_041745235.1 Ferruginibacter sp.
GAACAACGTTTTCTAAAACAACCGCCGTCAGGGTTTACAACCGCTGACGGGGTTTCGGGCAGCTTCCCATCCAAGAATCGCCTGCTTCCTCGTCGGGCCCCACATATACCCGCCGATCATTCCCGAAGATTGTATAACCCGGTGGCATGGAATCAAAAAAGCAACCGGGTTTCTGCCGATGGCAGTACCTACCGCTCTTGATGCTCCGGGACTTTTTATAGCTTCAGCAATGGTGCCATAAGTTGATAACCCGCCCTGCGGAATCTTCAGCAAGGTTTCCCACACTTTTATTTGAAAATGGGTTCCCCTTAAATGAAGCTTGATCTCACCCAGCTTCAATCGATCATGGGTGAAAATGTATAAGGCATTTTGCTGCAGCAGATCTGTCATCTGTTTAAAATGCGCTTTGGGAAATTGGTTTTGCAATGCCTGAAATGCTTTTTGTTCATCATCATGAAACGCCATATAACAAATCCCTTTTGTAGTAGAGGCAATAAGCAAATTCCCAAACGGGCTCTCAGCAAAACTGTAATTGATTGAAAGTAATTCGCCACCGTTTTTATATTCCCCCGGCGTCATCCCTTCTATGTTTATAAAGAGATCGTGCAATCGCCCTGTGCCTGATAAACCTGTTTTAAACGCGACATCAGATAAGGTAGTCCGCTTGTCTTTTAAAATTCCTTTTGCATATTCAACACTGAGGTATTGCAGGAATTTTTTAGGGCTCACCCCTGCCCATTCAGTAAACATTTTTTGAAAATGATAAGGACTCAGATGCACATGTGCCGCCACTTCATCCAGATTCGGTTGCCCGGTGAAATTATTTTTAATGAATTCTATTGCTGTAGCAATTCGGTTAAAATCTGTTTGTGCCTGTATCATCAGCTAAGTTGAAAATCAAAAGTAATTACGATGAACCTGTGGAACAACCCGAAACCTGCGGAATGCGAACATCCGAATAATTTTGATGTTAGCATGAGCTTGTCGAAGACGATAGGCACATTAAAATCCGCCTTCGACAGGCTCAGGCTGACACTGAGGATGAATCGAGCTCAAACATCCTTTCCAAAGAAAAAGCCCCGACAAACAAGCGGGTCTTTCTGAAAATTATCTGAAACCAATTATGGGAAAATACCCAATTCAGCATAGCTCGTTGCAACCTTATTGATCGCATTTACATAAGCCGCAGTACGCATATCCGGAATTGCCGGGTTACTGTGCCATATATCCATGATCTCTCTTGTGGCTGTTATCATTGATTCTTCCAAGCCACTGTGCACCAAATCCACCTCTTCCGGGCCATGCATGATGAAAGCCCTTTCGCCTTCTTCTACTTTCTTACCGGTAAGGCTCTCAATCTGCCCGAGGATATGCGAATTAAGGTTTTCAGTAAATCGTTTTTCCATGCGGCCGTAACGCACGTGGCTGAGGTTCTTTAGCCACTCAAAATAACTAACTGTTACACCACCTGCATTCAAATACATATCCGGTACACAAAGGATTCCTTTTTGCATAAATATCTCATCTGCCTCCGGTGTACAAGGGCCGTTTGCGGCTTCACCTATTATTTTTGCTTTTACCCTTGGTGCATTTTCACCGTTGATTACATTTTCCAAAGCTGCAGGGATAAGAATATCACATTCCAACTCCAATGCATCCGTATTTAAAACAAGATTTGTAGCACCCGGGAAATTCAGGATAGAACCTGTTGCTTTCCTGTGCTGAAAAACATCTTCTTCATTTAAACCATCAGCATTCATTATCGCACCTTCGTATTCTGCAAGAGCAATAACCTTTGCACCCCCCTGACGGAAGAATTTTGCAGAATGGTAACCAACATTTCCAAGCCCCTGCACTACCACAGTCTTATTTGCCAGACCTACCTCTAAGCCAAGCTTGCTCATTACTTCCGGCATGTTACATACTTCACGAATACCGAAGTACACACCCAAGCCCGTTGCTTCTGTACGGCCACGAACACCGCCCTGCGTAACAGGTTTACCGGTAACACAACCCGCAGAATCTATTTCGCCGGGTCTCAGTGACTGATAAGTATCCACGATCCACGACATTTCACGGGAACCGGTTCCGTAATCCGGTGCAGGTACATCTATGCCCGGGCCTATAAAGTTTTTCTTTACCAGTTCTGCAGTATAACGACGTGTTATTTTCTCCAGTTCGTATTCAGAGTATTTTTTAGGGTTGATCTTGATGCCTCCTTTACCGCCACCGAAGGGTACATTAACGATCGCACATTTATAAGTCATCAGCGCCGCAAGAGCCATTACTTCATCCTGATTTACTTCATCGCTGAAGCGTATACCGCCCTTGCACGGTGTTTTGTGGTGACTGTGTTGTACCCTATATGCTTCAATTACTTCAACGCTTCCGTCATCTCGTTTGAGGGGAAAACGCATTCTGTAAACGCTGTTACAAGCTTTGATCTGTTCTAAAATTCCATGATCCCAGTTGGTAAATTTTGCGGCTTTGTCGAAGCTTCTTTCCACACTTTGAAAAAAGCTATAATTCTGATTTGAACTCATCGTGTAAGTATTGAGTATTTAGTAGTGAGTATGTTGAAATTGATATTAATTTTCAAAAGTAGAGATTTTATTACAAGTAGATGATGGTCTCTAAAAATCGCGATTAGTTTTTTCCAGTTTACTGATCTTCCTGTCCACATTAAATACATATAGAAATAAACCGATCAAAATAGTAAGGCAAACCGCTACTACCACATAGATCTTCCCGTTGCTGCGCATTACATCTGCCATATCCACTGCCTCCGCCTGAGCAAACGAGGAGAAATTAAGACACATCCCGAAAATGAATAACGCCCAACGACCAACGATCAACCCTGTATTCTTACGCATTAAGCAAGCTTTTATCTTTTATTAATTGTATCCTTATTTTTAATGTCGCTATCCACACTCCCAGCAATGTCCAGCCGATTATAGCAGGATAAAATACCATCCTCAGCCTGCTGTCTACATCTTTAAAGTTCAATGCAGGATTACCGCCTGTACCTCCCTCACCACCGGGGTGCAGGCTGCCTACCATTCTCGGGATGATCCAGATAGAAGGAAACAGCATGGCAAAGGCAAAAATATTGTATACGGCACTCACTCTGGCTCGTTTATCCATATCTGTAAATGAACCCCGCAAAACAAAATATGCCCCGTAAATAAGTAATGCTATGGCAGCGCCGATAAGCTTTGGCTCCTTGAGAATGCCCGCCAGGCTTTGATTCTGATCTGTTATCCATGTATAATTGGCCCAAATAAAACCGGTACCGTAACCGAGTATTCCTACAAAACTCGCTACCGCTGCAAATTTCTCTGCATAAATATCATTCCTGTAATCAAAGCCCCTGAGGTATTTGATGCTATAAACAAAGCTGATAATAAAAAGGATCATCATCGCCATCCACATACAAACATGGAAGTATAAGTTTCTGATTGTTTCATTAAGAATGGGAAGAGCCGGCACATCCAGTAAAAAGCCTCCTACAATGGTGTAGATCAATAACAGGAGAGACAATATTTTCCACCAATTTTTCTTCAAAAGCAGGAAAAAATTTTTGAGGGTGCAAAGATAAGGGTATTGGGTATTGGGTATTGGGTATTGGGTATTGGGTATTGAGTATTGAGTATTGGGTATTTATTAATTTTCTATTCTTTCCAGAGATAAGGGAACAAGATCACCGCCAATACAAACACCAGCACATCCAATCCCGCAATAAGCCCTGCAAGTTGCCAAACTGCACCATCCCTAAAAACTTCTGCAAATCCCGTCTTACTTAGACGCATCAGTAAAAGCAACTGCGGCAGAATAAGCGGAAAACCCAGGATGGCGATAAGTGCTGCATTCTGGCTTGCCTTTGCAGCAATTGCACTCATGAGTGTAAAGGTGAGACTTATGCTTATGCCTCCAAGAAGTACAATGCCATAAAAGCGCAAGCCATTCACTACAGGACTTTCTAAAAATACCTGGAAAAGTAAAAGGCTCACACTGCTCATGATCACCATAAGAACAATATTGTAAAGAAGCTTGGCTGTAATGAATTCAACAGGTGATGAAATGGTGTAATAATAAAGCATCAGGCCGCGGCTTTCCTGCAAAAAACTTTTAGCAACCGTGTTTACACAAACAAATAATTGTATCACCCAAAAGAGGCTGTTCCATACTATTGCATCGGGACTTTCCGGTAGGGAAAGAAAGAGAACAAAAACCGTGGAAGCGATATAAAGTAAGATCCCATAAAAAGTATGCTGGCGGCGAAGTTCCAGCAAGAGGTCTTTTCTCAGTAAAGCGAATATGCGTTTGGCCACGGTGCAAAATAAAGGCATTTGAAATTACGAATTCTGAATTACGAATTACGAATGTGGTGCTATTCGTAATTGAAACATTCGTAATTCGTAATTGATTTTTTACCCGGTCTGTCTTTTGCAGCCTCTTCACAAATAAATATTATGAAAAGAGACGGCGCACTTCAAAGTATCTGGCAACATAAGAAAGATGATCATAAACCTACGGGATCATCGACAGGCAGTTACGACGTATTTATAGCAGGCGGTGGAATTACGGGCCTTACTACCGGACTCTTGCTGCAAAAAGCAGGTAAGAAATGTGTGATCGCTGAGGCACACACCATCGGCTTTGGTACAACCGGCGGCACTACTGCACACCTCAATACTTTTTTTGATACGCCTTACTACACCGTTGAAAGCGATTTCGGCGAAGAAAACGCCCTCCTGCTTGCAGAAGCTGCTAAAGAAGCCATGGAACTGATCAAAAAAAATATCAGCGAACATAATATTAAATGTGATTTTGAAGAAAAAGCCGGCTATATTTTTACTACTGAACAGAAACAAGAGGAAGAGCTGGAAAAATTAGTAGAGGGAACAAAGAAAGTAGGCTTGCCCATAGATTTCATTAATGATTCCCCCTTTCCTATTCCATATACAAAGATGGCCTGCATTCGTGAGCAGGCGCAATTACACCCGGTGGAATATATTTTTGGTCTCGCAAAAGCCTTTGAAGCTGCAGGCGGTGTTATTCTTACGGGCTGCAGGGTTACGGGCACGGATGAAGGTGATACAATAACTGTAAAAACTACTAAAGGAGAAATTACTGCCGCACAGCTTATTTGGGCTACACATATTCCTACGGGCGTGAACCTCCTTCATTTTCGTGCGGCACCTTACCGGAGCTATGTGATCGGAGTTATATTAAATGAAGATAATTATCCGCAGGATCTTGGTTATGATATGGAGGACCCTTATCATTATTACCGTACGCATTCTATTGACGGGCAACAATATTTAATAGCCGGCGGTGAAGACCATAAAACCGCACATGAAGAAAATACCGATGCACCTTTCCGCGAACTGGAAAATTATGTACGTAAACATTTTGATGTGAAAGAAGTGGCCTTCAAATGGTCCTCGCAATATTTTGAACCCGCCGACGGCCTTGCTTACATCGGGCATCTTCCGGGAAACGGCGATAATGTGTGGGTAGCTACAGGCTTTGGGGGAAACGGTATGCCCTACAGCCATATAGCTGCTATAACGTTATCTGATATTTTAATAAAGGGTGACAGTAAATACCGCGAATTATTTAACCCTAACCGTGTAAAACCGGTTGCCGGCTTTACCAATTTTGTAAAAGAAGCGGTTGATGTGGTGAAAGAATTTGTCAGCGGAAAATTCAGTGCGGAAAAAATAGAAGGGTTTTCTGAATTGGCGCCAGGAGAAGCGAAGGTGGTAAAATATGAAGGTGAAAAGATTGCCATGTACAAAGATGAACAGCATAAAGTTCATGCGGTAAATCCTACCTGTACGCATGTTCATTGTACCGTATCCTGGAACAGCGCCGAAAAATCATGGGACTGCCCGTGCCATGGCGCAAGATATTCCTGTGAGGGGGAAGTGCTTACTGGGCCGGCCACAAAAAATTTAGCCGTGATTGATCTTGTAGGTGCAGAAGAAAAATAAAATGCCATCTACTGTCATAGCAAAGCATCATTATGATCCGCAAACAGAAACCTTGCGGATCATTTATATTTCCGGGAAAGTGTATGATTATTTAAAAGTACCGACGGAGGTTTATGAAGAGATGAAGAATGCTTTCAGTAAGGGGATTTTTTTGAATACGAGGATAAAGGGATTTTATAAATTCAGGAAAATAACTGATAATTTTTAGCGGCCAAATTTCTTCGATAAATCATTTTGCTCAAAATAAGGACAATGAATTGAAGGACAGAAAAAGAGGAAGACATATGGTCAAGATATGAAGCTTTCAACGCTCATTTTCCTATATCGAATGTTCATTTATAATCGTCATAAACTTCCTGTAATTAATCTTATCTCTATTAACCGTGAAAGGCTGCATGCCTACCGGTCTCGTGTTTATTAAAACTTTGTTCTTGTCAAAAAGCAAAGTGACTGCTTCTCCCCAAGAAAATGGCGAAACTTTAGTTGTCGCGACAATTTGATTTTCTTCATTGCAATCCATTGTCCAACCTAGTTGTGGTAACATAGCTTCGATAACAGACTTATTTACGTTATCAGGCAAGTCAATTACTTTAAAGCGACTTTCAGTTCTTATCCGCCTGAAAATAAAAAGAAACAAACAAATTCCCAAAACAAGCCCAATGACAGCTGTAAGGAAAAAAGAATTAAGGAAGTTGTTTCGGTAAATGTGTCCAAAATTAAAACCGCCGCTGAACATAGATAAAGAGACGAGGCATA
Organism: Ferruginibacter sp.; assembly: GCA_041745235.1. Classification (GTDB taxonomy): domain Bacteria; phylum Bacteroidota; class Bacteroidia; order Chitinophagales; family Chitinophagaceae; genus Ferruginibacter. The sequence goes on from JBGTJG010000189.1 coordinate 6,756, forward strand.
TTCCGAGGGGCGCAATTAGAATAAAATATCGCTCAAAAATATCCCACACCGTAAATGGAAATTTATGATTTAAAAGAACGTAATCTATATCTTCTCTTTCCATTGTATATCTGTTCCATCAAAAGTTGTTTGTGCTCACTTCACCTGCGCACACTGCCTGCATCTCGGCTCATAAATATCTTTTTCACCCAGCAACACCTGCCCCGCATCTGCCGTTTTGCGGTAAGAAATATTGGCAATATTCCCGCAGCGTACACATATCGCATGCAGCTTGGTTATATAATCTGCTACTGCCAGTAAATTCGGCATTTGCCCGAACGGTTTTCCCAAATAATCCATATCCAACCCGGCTACTATTACCCTTATGCCTTTGAGTGCAAGTTGCTCACACACAATTGCTATTTCTTCATCAAAGAACTGCGCCTCATCTATCCCTACCACATCTACATCCTGTGTCATGAGGAGAATGCTGTTAGCATTTTGTACGGGTGTGCTGTGTATTGAATTGGTATCGTGGCTCACGATCTTTACTTCATCATAACGCACATCTATGGCAGGCTTAAATATTTCTGCTTTCAGGTTTGCAATTTTTACACGCTTAAGCCTGCGGATGAGCTCTTCCGTTTTTCCGCTGAACATGCTGCCGCATATTACTTCTATCCATCCTTTGCGTTCGCCGCGCCAGTTCGGTTCTATAAACATTCCTGCTTTTTTAATAAATGTGTTGCGTAACTTTAACGCACAATCTGCAAAGATTACAGATTAATGCCGAAGGGCAAAACAATTCATTCATTAATCCGTTACTTGCAGTAAAACTAAAGCAAAGCGTATGGAGCGGGTGGAAACACTTTGTAATTTACTTACCGAAAAGCTGGCAAATAAAGCTTCTGCCGATGAAATGCTTATTACGGTAAGGATGCTGGAATCTGAACTGCTTCACATCAAAAAAACAACTCCTCCTTCAGCTGCAACTGAAAATGCAGCAATAAAAATTTCCAAATCAGCCGAAAGCGAATCCACTGATAATAATGCCGATACTCCTGCTGCTCCTGAAGAGAAAACCGTAGAAGTTTTACAGGTAAATGAGGCGGACATAGAAGCAGAACTGGAAGAGATCAAAAAAAATGCTGCAGAGATTAACAGGGTTAGTCTGCATAATCCATCGGTCGCTTTTGATCCTATGAATGATATTCCTACCCTCGCCGGCAGAGGTCCTCTCCCACCCGAGGCTGAAAAAATAATTCCCGAATCAGTTTCAGAACTCGTACCCGAAAATAAACCTGTCAGCCCGATAGAAACATTCCGCAAGCCGGAAAGAGAACCGGAGATACCTGACGGCTCCCCTGTAAAAGACCTGAAAAAAGCGATCAACGCAGACGAGCGGACTGATTTTATCAACGAACTTTTCCGCGGGGATGAAGCCATGTACGAAAGAAGCATAAAAACCATAAACGGCTTTGCCATTTACCCCGAAGCGGAATATTGGATACGCCGGGAGCTTAAATTAAAAATAGGCTGGGAAGACAGGAATGAGACAGTGCGCCGTTTTGATCAGATGGTCAGAAGGCGGTTTGCCTGAAGATATCTCACAATGATATCTGTGGCGCCTTTTTTTTCTAACACATATTGCTTACTTATTTGCCCTGTTTTTTCCGAAAATGATTTATCATTAAACAGATTATCCAGCTCTGTTCTCAGCTCAGCGGAATTGCTTATCGAAAACGCACCGCCGATCCTTACAAGATCTTTTGCCTCCTGAAATTTTTCATATTGCGGCCCGAAAACTACCGGCTTTCCGTAAACTGCAGCTTCCAGAATATTATGTATGCCGCTTTTATTAAAACCGCCACCCAAGTAGGCCACATTTGCAAGGAAATATAATTTTGACAGCATGCCGATATTGTCAATGATGAGAACCTGAGCTGCAGTATCTCCTTTTAAAAAATCAGTATAAAAAACAGCATCTGCAAAAAGTGATCGGGTTGCCGGCAATTTTTCTTTTCCGATCTCATGGGGTGCAATGATGAATCTGACCTCCGGATGTTCCTTTGCGTATTCTGCAAGTATAACTTCATCTTCCTGCCAGGTACTACCGGCTACAAGGACTTGCTTATTTGAGCACCATTCATTAAGCTTTTCAGGCAGAGATGCAGGAGACTCGGCATTTTCTATGACCCTGTCAAATCGGGTATCCCCTGCTACGACTGCATTATTATTCAACGAATATTTTTCAAGCAACGCTAAGGATGCTTCATCCTGCACAAATATTTGCCAGAAACTTCCTGCCATTTTCTTCCACATACCACCATACCATTGAAAGAAAGGCTGTTCTTTTCTGAATATCGCTGAAATCAAAATAACGGGTATTTGCAGTTTTTTAAGCTGCGTGAGGTAATGATACCAGTACTCATATTTTACCCAGATTACAAGCTTTGGCCGAACTATGCTTATAAATTGCTGCGCATTCTCCCGGCCATCTAAGGGTAAATAAAATACACCGGCTGCGCCCTTATAATCCTTTCTTATCAGGTACCCGCTGGGAGAAAAGAAAGTGAGCAGGATGATGTGATCGGGATCGGATGCTTTTATTCTTTCAATAACGGGCCGGCCCTGTTCAAATTCCCCAAGACTGGCACAATGCATCCACACGATTCTTGCTTCTGCATCATATCCCGCTCGCCACGCAGCTAATGCATTAAAAATATTTTTTCGCCCCTGCAGCCATTCCCCGGCTTTTTTATTCGTAATAGCTGTAATGCGTATGCCTGCAGCATACACCCGCAAAAAAATATTATAGATTACAAGGTCCAAATACGCAGTAATTTTCGCAAAGGTAAACGCTAATTACACCTTCATCCTTACGTTGGCATAATTGTTTCTGCTTTGGGGAATTCGGTAACTGTAAATTGTATCTTTGCAGCCGCAAAATTTAATAAATGAAGCAAATACAAATGGTGGACACCAAATCTCAGTATGAGAAAATAAAAACTGAGGTAGATGCCGCCGTGATAGGTGTTATGGAAAGTTCCCGCTTCATCGGTGGGGCTGTAGTATCACATTTTGCAGCCAATCTTGCAAAATATCATGGGTGTAAGCACGTTATTCCCTGTGCTAACGGTACAGATGCTTTACAGATAGCACTGATGGCTCTGGGCCTGCAACCCGGCGACGAAGTGATCACACCTTCTTTCACCTACATAGCTACGGTAGAGGTTGCTGCTTTACTGGGTATAAAACCTGTTTTTGCAGAAGTAGATAAAAAGACTTTTTGCATAGATCCTCAGGCAATTGAAAAAGCCATTACACCGAAAACAAAAGCTATCATACCCGTTCACCTCTATGGCCATGCAGCAGATATGGAAGCCATTATGGCTATCGCTGAAAAACATTCCCTGTTTGTAATTGAAGACAACGCCCAGGCCATAGGAAATGATTTTACATTTTCTGACGGCACAACTAAGAAAACGGGAACAATAGGACATATAGGCTGTACATCATTTTACCCTTCAAAAAACTTAGGTGCTTACGGGGACGGTGGCGCTATGTTTACTGATGATGATGAGCTTGCGGAAAAAATGAAAATGATCTCCTCTCACGGGCAAAGCCGCCAGTATTATCATGATGTGGTGGGCTGCAATTCCCGCTTGGATGCTATGCAGGCGGCGATCTTGGATATCAAATTGAAGAAACTGGACGAATACATAAATTCCCGCAGAGCGGCAGCCGCGTTTTATGATAAAGCCTTTGCAGGTAATAGTAAAATAACCGTTCCGCACAGGGCGGCTAACAATAAGCACGTTTTTCACCAATATACAATAACATTGAATGATTGTGATAGGGATGGCCTGCATGCACATCTCGCAGATATCGGGATCCCTTCGATGATATATTATCCTGTACCCGCACACAAACAAAAGATGTTCAGTATTTTCGAAGGTGTACTGCCGGAGTTGGAAGTCACAGATTGGCTCACTGAAAGAGTTATTTCACTTCCCATTCATACAGAAATGGATGAAGAACAATTGTCTTTTATTTCAAAACATGTTTTAGATTTTGTAAACAGATAATGATTAAATTATGAAGATAGCAGTAGTAGGAACAGGATATGTAGGTCTGGTAACCGGAACTTGTTTTGCAGAAACGGGAAACATAGTTACCTGTGTAGATATTGACAAAAAGAAAATTGACAAACTCTCTTCCGGCACAATAACGATCTATGAGCCGGGGCTGGAAAAAATATTTCTCCGTAACCAGAAAGAAGGCAGATTAAAATTTACCCAATCTCTGAGCGAAGCAATTGAAGAAGCTCAGATCATTTTTCTTGCCCTCCCCACCCCTCCCGGTGAAGACGGGGGCGCAGACCTCAAATATATACTTGGTGTTGCGAATGATCTGGGAAAATTGTTAGATCCTAATGATTACAAAGTTATCATTGATAAAAGTACAGTTCCCGTAGGTACAGCAGAGAAAGTAAGAACAGCCATACTTAAGAGCGGAACTGAAACTTTAGCTTCTGCATTTGATGTGGTTAGTAACCCGGAATTTTTGCGTGAAGGTGTAGCGGTAGATGATTTTATGAAGCCTGACCGTGTTGTTATCGGCACTACATCTGAAAGAGCGATAAAAATTTTAAATGAATTATACGCACCGTTTGTGCGGCAGGGAAATCCTGTGATCTTTATGGATGAAAATTCTGCAGAGCTTACTAAATATGCAGCAAATGCTTTCCTTGCAGTGAAGATCAGTTTCATGAACGAGATCGCTCAGATATGTGAGCGCCTTGGTGCGGATGTAGATATGGTTCGCAGGGGAATCGGCAGCGATGAGCGGATCGGTAAAAGGTTCTTATTTCCCGGTATAGGATACGGCGGTAGCTGTTTTCCTAAAGATGTAAAAGCACTTGCGAAAAGTGCAGGTGAAATGCAATATGATTTTAAAATCCTTGATGCAGTTATGTCTGTAAATGAAAAACAGAAATTGCATCTTATCTCTAAAATAAAAAAATACTTCACCGGGGGGCTTAAAGGAAAAAAATTCGCCATGTGGGGTTTGGCTTTCAAACCGAATACAGATGATATAAGAGAAGCACCGGCTTTTTATATGATAGATGCATTGCTTGCAGAAGGAGCTACTGTTTCTGCCTTTGATCCGGAAGCAATGCCGAATGCGAAAGAGACACACGACGGTAAGATCCATTTTGCAGATAACCAATATGAAGCACTTGAAAATGCTGATGCACTGATCATAGCTACTGAGTGGAATGAATTCAGGACACCCGATTTTGAAAAGATAAATGCTGCGCTGAAGACTAAAGTTGTCTTTGACGGCAGAAATCTTTTTGAACCTTCCTATATGGAAACAGCAGGCTTTCATTATGAAAGCATTGGCAGGAAAGCGGTAACTCAATCATAAAAATTAAAATTAATCCTTTGCAAAAAAGAATTCTCATAACGGGCGCAGCGGGTTTCTTAGGATCTCATCTCTGCGATAGATTTATCAAAGAAGGCTATCATGTTATCGGGATGGATAATCTCATTACCGGAGACCTTAAAAACATTGAGCATCTGTTCAAGTTGTCCCACTTTGAATTTTATCACCATGATGTTTCTAAATTTATTCATGTAACGGGGGACCTGGATTACATTCTGCATTTTGCTTCTCCTGCGAGCCCCATTGACTACTTAAAAATTCCGATACAGACATTAAAGGTCGGTTCGCTGGGTACGCACAATTGCCTCGGCCTTGCGAAAGCTAAGAATGCCCGCATCCTTGTGGCGAGCACAAGTGAAGTATACGGCGATCCTCTTGTACATCCTCAAACAGAAGAATATTGGGGAAATGTAAACCCTGTAGGGCCGCGTGGCGTTTATGATGAAGCGAAAAGATTCCAGGAAGCTATCACTATGGCATATCATACATTTCATAATGTAGAAACAAGGATCATTCGAATATTCAATACCTATGGGCCAAGGATGCGGCTGAACGACGGGCGTGCATTACCTGCTTTCATAGGCCAGGCATTGAGAGGCGAAGACCTTACAGTATTCGGCGATGGCAGTCAGACAAGGAGCTTTTGCTATGTAGATGATCTGGTAGAAGGAATTTATAAGTTGCTGATGAGCGACTATGCTCACCCGGTAAATGTGGGCAACCCGGATGAGATCTCATTAAAGGATTTTGCAGAAGAAATTATCAAACTTACCGGCACAAAACAAAAGATCGTGTATCATCCTTTACCGGTAGACGATCCCAAGCAGCGTCAGCCCGATATTACAAAGGCACGGGAATTATTAGGTTGGGAACCTTCCGTAAAAAGAGCGGAAGGAATGAAAATTACTTACGAATATTTTAAAAGTTTGCCTAAAGAAGAGTTAAACAAATTGCCTAAAGAATTCTTACAGAATAATAAATAACCAACACTCATGTATCAGGATATTGTAGATAAAAAAAAGAAGCTTGCTGTTATCGGCTTAGGGTATGTAGGACTGCCTATCGCATTGGAGTTTGCTAAGAAAATTAAAGTAATAGGCTTTGATATCAATGCGGACCGGGTGAAAATGATGCAGAACAAAATAGATCCGAGTAAAGAGCTTGACTCATTTGCATTTGAAGGTTGCGATATTGAATTCACCAACGACCTGGATGTTTTAAGAGAAGCCAATTTTTTTATTGTGGCGGTACCTACGCCGGTAGATGAAAATAATGTCCCTGATCTGATCCCTGTTATACGTGCCAGTCAGACGATCGGAAAAGTTATAAAGAAAGGTGATTATGTAGTATATGAAAGCACTGTATACCCCGGGTGTACGGAAGAAGATTGTGTGCCGGTGATTGAAAAACTATCCGGTCTTAAAATGACCGAAGATTATATGATCGGCTATTCACCTGAGCGTATAAATCCGGGAGATAAAGAACATACGATCACAACAATTGTAAAAGTAGTGAGCGGTTGCTGCAAGGAAAGTCTTGAAGAGATCGCAAAGGTTTATGAACTTGTTGTAAAGGCAGGTGTGCACAGGGCTTCTTCAATTAAAGTAGCAGAAGCTGCAAAGATCATTGAAAACACACAGCGTGATCTGAATATTGCGCTTATGAATGAGCTTTCCATCATTTTTGATAAAATGAATATCAACACTTTTGAAGTGTTGGAAGCAGCAGGCACAAAATGGAATTTCCTAAAGTTTCAACCCGGTCTTGTTGGCGGTCACTGTATAGGTGTAGATCCTTATTACCTCACCTACAAATCAAAGAAACTGGGCTACGACAGCCAAGTTATCCTCGCGGGAAGAACAATAAATGATGGCATGGCTGGACACGTTGCCAAAAAAGTTTTACAGCATATCATACAGCATAACGGGAACATAAAGGATGCAAAAGTTCTGGTAATGGGTGCCACATTCAAAGAGAACGTGAGTGATATCAGGAACAGTAAGGTGGCAGATGTTGTGAGGGAATTAAAATCTTACTCCTTAAATGTAGATATAATTGATCCGCACGCATCAAGCGAGGAAGTAAATCATGAATACGGTTTTGAACTTACACCGGAAAAAGGAACTGACTACGATGCTGTTATAGTGGCTGTACCTCATGCACAGTACAAAGATTTGGATGATGCGTTTTTCGCTTCAGTTACCAAGCCGGCGGCCCTTATATTTGACCTGAAAGGCAGCTACAGAAATAAAATAAAGACCAGGGAATACAAAAGCTTATAATACTATAACCTAACAATATGGATCTCTTTCACGCAGGCGATCTCAGCGATAAAAATTTCTTAGTCACCGGCGGCGGCGGTTTTATCGGGGGACACCTTGCAGAATATTTGCTCAAGCACAATGCCCGTAAAGTTCGTGTGATGGATAATATGGCCAACGGATTTGAGAGCACTATAGAAGTGCTGAAAAATTATCCTGCTTTTGAATTTATCCAGGGAGATATCAGGAACCTTGATGACTGCAAGCAGGCATGCCATGGGATTGATTATGTCAGCCACCAGGCAGCACTTGGCTCAGTACCGCGTTCCATAAAAGAACCGGTGTATTTTAATGAGGTTAATGTGGGCGGGTTCGTAAACATGCTGAAGGCTGCCACCGATGCAGGTGTAAAGCAGATGGTTTATGCTTCATCTTCTTCAGTTTACGGCGATGAACCTACCTTGCCTAAAAAAGAAGAAAAGATAGGGAACTGCCTCTCCCCTTACGCTGCTACAAAAAAGACCAATGAACTGTATGCTCAGATATTTGCCGATGTGTATGGCTTAAAGATAATGGGATTCAGATACTTTAATATTTTTGGCCCGCGCCAGGATCCTGACGGGGCTTATGCTGCAGTAATACCGCTGTTTGTAAAGGGTATCATGAAGGAAACACCGGTATACATTAACGGTGACGGCGAACAAACCCGTGATTTTACCTTTGTGGATAATGCCGTTCAGATAAATGTAAAAGGAATGCTGACTAACAATACGGAAGCGCTCAACAAGGTATATAACGTAGCGGTTGGAGAAAATTTTTCAGTGAACTATCTTTACGACATTTGCAAAGAAAGCCTGAACAGCAGCTGGGAAGCAACATACAGGGAACCTCGGGACGGAGACATCAGAAATTCTTTGGCGGATATTACTCTTGCCAAAAACCTGTTGAATTATGAACCAACCAAAAAATTTAAAACGGGCCTGCAGGAAACGATTGCTTTTTTCAAAGAAAAATATTCTTAACATACCTTACTTACATGCCTTTCACTGAAACCGAATTCCCGGGCTTGCTTATTTTTGAACCAAAGGTGCTCGCTGACAGCCGCGGCTATTTTTTTGAAAGTTATAATGAGAACATCTGTAAAGCTGAAGGCGTAGATATCCGGTTTGTGCAGGATAACCAGGCAGGCTCTGAGTATGGTGTTATCAGGGGCTTACACTATCAACTGGCACCTTTCGGCCAAACTAAATTTATTCGTGCGGTTCACGGAACCATTTTGGATGTAGCGGTAGATCTTCGCAAAGGATCACCCACTTACGGAAAATCATTTTCACTTGAATTATCGGCTGATAATAAATTACAGCTTCTTATACCGAAAGGATTTGCACACGGCTACTCTGTACTTAGCCCTACGGCTGAAGTGTTTTATAAATGCGATGCTTTTTATCATAAAGAATCAGAAGCAGGGATAGCCTATAATGATACTGCATTAAATATAAATTGGAAAATAGAAGCGGGCAAAGAGATTATATCAGAGAAAGATAAGAACCATCCCGGTTTTCAGGATTGTAAAAACAATTTCGATTTTTGATTATTCATGGTTTCAAAAAGAAACATACTTGTTACCGGGGCAGGCGGCCAGCTCGGGTCGGAATTCAGGGATTTGGAAAAGTCACTTCCTGAATTCAATTTTTTATTTGAGGATCGACAAACACTTCCGATCTCAGATCTTAAATCAGTCAAAGAATATTTTACAAGGCATAAGATAGATATTTGTATAAACTGTGCCGCTTATACAGCTGTAGATAAAGCCGAGCATGAGAAGGATAAAGCCGAAGACGTAAACTCAAAAGGTACAGCGTTTTTAGCAGCTGCATGTAAGGATCATAGTGCTGTTTTTATCCACATTTCTACTGATTATGTATTTGATGGCCTCGCTGAATCACCGTACAGTCCTGATGATCAAACAAGCCCTGTAAATTATTACGGGAATACTAAACTTATGGGCGAGCAACAGGCATTAAATCTCAACGATAAGACAATCATTATCAGAACAGCATGGGTTTACAGTATGCACGGGAATAATTTTGTAAAAACTATGATGCGGCTTATGAGGGAAAGAGAAAGCATAAACGTTGTAAATGACCAAAAAGGCTCTCCTACTTTCGCCGGAGACCTGGCTGAAGCTATCATGAAAATAATAAGTGATCAAAATTTTATACCGGGCATTTACCATTACACAAATACAGGTGTAACTACATGGTATGAATTTGCAAAGGAAATTGCAACTTTGATAAAAACAAACTGTACTGTAAACCCGATCACCACAGCTGAATTCCCAACCCCTGCTGCCCGCCCCGCATATTCAGTTTTAGATACTGAAAAAATGAGATCCACATTCGGCTTATCAATTCCCTCATGGCGGTACAGCCTTCAAAAATGTATAGGGCCGATTTCCGCATAATAATTATTTGAGCAGATAACTTCGGTAATTTTGCAACGTGCAAATATTCAATACAGACAGCCGCATTATTATTACCTGCAGCAACAGGCTCTCAACCTATCTGCAGCAGGAAGTAACAAATCTCGGATATGAACCCGTACGCATTTTTAAAACGGGCGTAGAGATATCCGGTACTATGCAGGATTGCATCAGGCTCAACCTTCATTTGCGTTGCGCCAGCCAGGTTTTATTTTCTCTGAAAGAATTTCAGGCTCATAATGCTGATGATGTTTATCAAACAGCGCTTACAATTCCCTGGGAAAATATTATTCCTGCAGAGGGATACTTTTCCATAAGTAGTAACGTAAGCAATGAAACGATCACCAATAATCTTTTTGCAAACGTAAAACTGAAGGATGCCATAGCGGACAGGTTCCGGGAAAAGACAGGAAGCCGACCGGATTCCGGTGCTACGTTAAACGGGGTTGTTATTCACCTGTACTGGAAGGAGAATGAAGCAGAAATATTTATTGATACTTCCGGGGAAACTTTATCGAAGCATGGTTATCGTAAAATACCCGGCAAGGCGCCCATGCTGGAATCTCTTGCTGCCGCAGTTGTTTATGCATCTGTTTGGGATAAGGAAAGTCCTTTCATTAATCCTATGTGCGGCTCCGGCACCATCGCAATAGAAGCTGCGCTTATAGCTACTAACAGGGTTCCGGGACTATATCGAAATAATTACTCTTTCATGCACCTGAAAAGCTTTGAAGACAGCATGTATGAAAAAGAACTGGATGTAATTCAGAAACAGGTTTCCGATAAACCTGCTTTAAAAATTATTGCATCAGATATCAGTGAAGATGCCGTAAACATTTCTAAAATAAATGCAGGCATGGCCGGCGTAGAAGAAATGATCAAATTTGAGGTATGTGATTTTCAGCAGGCAAAGATACCCGAGGAAGCAGGGGGTGTTGTGTTCTTTAACCCCGAATACGGTGACAGGCTCGGTGAAGAAAAAGAGCTGGAAGAAACTTATTCGCTTCTCGGAGATTTTCTGAAGAAAAAATGCAAGGGATATACAGGATATATTTTTACCGGAAATCTGGAACTCGCTAAAAAAATCGGATTAAAACCTAAGCGGCGAATCGAATTTTTTACAAGTAAGATTGATTGTCGCCTGCTGGAGTATGAATTATATTCAGGTACAAGAGACCTTAAAAAGATGCAGCAATAATTCCCTCCGAATAATCATTAGCTTACAAGAACATCCTGCATCAGGAAAGCGCCTATCATAATTGATACAATTACGGCTGTAGCAATAATGCAAATTAAAAAAACTTTTCCCCGGGAATACTTCCCTCCTCCGCCTTCCATGAATTCATTTAATGGCTTAGTTAAATACTTTTGTGTAATAAATGCTGTAATTAGGGTAAACAGCAAAGAATAAAAGAATGTAGGAGCTTTATCTAACGCAGGAATAAATACTGACAACCCGATAAAAACCAAGCTTATTAATGTAAATACTACGGTAAGATTCGCTTTTCGTTCTTCGCCTAAAGTTTTAAAATTTCGGTACATCATGTAACTGCCCGCCAAGACTCCGCCAAAAAAAGACCCGATCACAATCATTTTAGTACTGTAAACTTTACCCGTTGGGGGCGTAATTAAGAGATTCTCCTGCATAATTGTTTTATAAAAAAGAGCAGCTAAATGCTGCTCCTGTATTGTACTTTATTTCCTGATCAACTCATTTTCTTTTTCAGATTCTCATCAATAGCATCTAAAAACTCCTCTGTGTACAGATAATGTTTCCCATGTTCCACTTTATTTCCGTGAATACAAACCGCCAGATCTTTAGTCATTTTACCGCTCTCAACAGTTTCGATACATACCGTTTCGAGATCATTGCAAAAATCGATTAACGCCTGATTGCTGTCCAGTTTACCGCGAAATGCAAGGCCTCTTGTCCATGCAAAAATAGATGCGATAGGATTGGTAGATGTAGGTTTTCCGGCCTGATGTTCCCTGAAATGGCGTGTTACCGTACCGTGCGCAGCTTCCGCTTCCATTGTGTTACCGTCAGGAGTTACCAGTACAGATGTCATAAGGCCCAGGCTACCAAAGCCCTGTGCAACAGTATCACTCTGCACATCACCGTCATAATTTTTACATGCCCATACAAAATTGCCGTTCCATTTTAAAGCACTCGCAACCATATCATCTATAAGCCTGTGCTCATAAGTTATGCCTGCTTCTGTGAAGATTGTTTTAAATTCATTCTGATACACTTCTTCAAAAATATCCTTAAACCTGCCATCGTATTTCTTGAGGATGGTGTTTTTTGTAGAAAGATACAATGGCCATTTTTTGGACAGTGCCATATTAAAACAGCTTCTTGCAAAACCGTAAATACTTTCATCAGTATTGTACATGCATAATGCAACACCGTCACTTTTGTAATTATAAACCTCAAAGTTCTGTGCCTCACCCCCACCTTCAGGTGTGAAGGTCATGGTAAGTTTGCCCTTTCCTTTGATTATAGTGTCGGTTGCACGGTATTGGTCACCGAACGCATGACGGCCCACAATTATCGGTGCAGTCCAGTTTGTTACAAGTCTCGGAACATTTTGCATCACAATAGGTTCACGGAAAACAGTGCCGTCCAAAATATTTCTGATGGTACCGTTCGGACTCTTCCACATCTGCTTCAGGCTGAATTCTTTTACACGGTCCTCATCAGGAGTGATAGTGGCGCATTTGATCCCCACACCACATGCCTTGATAGCATTAGCCGCATCTACGGTAACCTGATCATCGGTTGCATCACGATGTTCCATACCAAGATCGAAATACTGAATAGGCACCTCAATGTATGGCAGTATCAGCTTGTCTTTTATAAATTTCCAAATAATTCTTGTCATCTCATCTCCGTCCAGTTCAGCTACGGGATTTGCAACCTGTATTTTTGCCATAAGTATATTTTAGGATGGGCAAAAGTACGAAAACACGTTTTATTAGTGCAGGGAAAAGAATAGCACAAGAAATTTAACCGCCGGGATGTTTCGGTAGATTTTGAGTACATTTAGTTCTATTAATCAAAATATTAAAACTGTAATTATGACAACACAGGATGTAGCAGACAGATTTATGGAACTTGCCCGCGAAAATAAATATGACCAAATTCAGGATGAACTATATTCACAGGATTGTGAAAGCATAGAGCCCGCAAGCGGTGCTGAGATGGGAATGTTTAATGCTAAAGGAATGGCGGCCATACAGGAAAAAGGTAAAAAGTTTAATGAAGGTGTAGAAGAAATGCATGATGGTTATGCACATGATCCTATTATAGCACCAACTCATTTTGCCCTGGCAATGGGAATGGATGTCACGATGAAGGGCATCGGAAGAATAAATATGGACGAACTAGCTGTGTATGAAGTAAAAGACGGAAAGATCATTAAAGAACAATTTTTTTATTGAATAAAAAAAGGGAGGAAACAGTTAATGTTTTCTCCCTTTTCGATTTGACTTTATGCTCAGAGATTTTTTATGATCTCATCTGCAAATTCATTTGTCTTCAGCAGCGTTGCATCTTTCATCAGGTTGAAGAAATCTATCGTTACAGTTTTATTACGGATGGTTTTGCCGACAGCGTTAGTGATCATTTCCGCCGCATCCCGCCAGCCCATGTATTCCAGCATCATTACACCGCTTAAAATTACAGAAGACGGATTCATTGTATTTGTATTTGCAAACCGTGGCGCTGTGCCATGTGTAGCTTCAAATACGGCATGGCCTGTGAGGTAATTAATATTTGCACCGGGGGCGATCCCGATTCCGCCTACCTGTGCCGCAAGTGCATCAGATATATAATCGCCGTTTAAATTTAATGTAGCTATAACCGAATATTCCTGTGGTGCCAGCATAGCCTGCTGCAAAAAATTATCAGCTATGGCATCTTTTATAATTACTTTACCGCCCACAGCGCTGATCTTCATTTCTTCATTTGCTACTGCTTCACCGCTTTCTTTTTTTGTCTTCTCCCATTGCTGCCATGTATATACCTGCCCGCTGAATTCTCTTTCTGCAAGCTCATAACCCCATTGTTTAAAAGCACCCTCAGTATATTTCATGATGTTGCCTTTATGTACGATCGTTACGCTGGGCAACTTATGTTCTATTGCATATTGTATGGCAGAGCGGATAAGCCTTTCACTACCTTCTTTGCTTACGGGTTTTATACCCAGGGAAGTGGTGGCAGGGAAACGAATATTTTTTACACCCATCTCATCCACCAAAAAATTAAGCAACTTTTCTGCTTCAGGTGTACCGGTCATGTATTCTATGCCGGCATATATGTCTTCAGTATTTTCCCTGAAAATCACCATGTTCACTTTCTCCGGCTGCCACATGGGCGATGGTGTTCCTTCAAAATAACGAACGGGACGCAAACAAACGTAAAGATCAAGCTCCTGGCGCAGCGCTACATTAAGGCTGCGAATACCGCCGCCAACAGGTGTTGTAAGCGGACCCTTTATAGAAAGCAAATAATCTTTAAATGCCTGCATGGTTTCTTCAGGCATCCAGCTGCCTGTGGCGTTGAAGGCTTCCTCGCCTGCAAGCACTTTCAGCCATTCTATTTTTTTTTCACCGCCGTATGCTTTTTGTACAGCAGCATCAAATACACGCACGCTCGCTTTCCATATATCCGGCCCGATACCATCTCCTTCTATGAACGGGATAGTCGGGTTTTGGGGAACGGTAAGTATCCCGTTTTGCATGGTTATTTTTTTTGCCATAATAGAGTATACGGATTTGTTGAGATAATTTTTTTTGAATGATGCAAAAGTATAACAAAGACACTCCTCTTCATAAAAAAAGACTCCCTGTAAAAGAGAGCCTTTTTAATCAAAAAAGTGATCATTTAAAACGTTCGTCTTACCCTGAAATTACCTGTAATATTATACGGAGTGTTGGTAGGTGCAGGGCCTGTAATTATTCCTGAAAAATTACCCGCCATAAATTGGCCTATAGTTCCGTATTCTGTAATATTCACGCCGATAGGAGTAATTATAGTAGAATTTGTCGGAATACCCGCGGCCGTAAAACTTATCATATTCTGCACGGTTCCTACAGCAATTCCGGACCGGCTGAATGTAAGCGTTGAAAAAGTAGCAGGATTAAACGGAATTCTTTCAGCATTAATTGTATAATTATTATTGGTACCGCTTCCCCCAAGAGAAAGACTGTCACCCGGCGATGAATACGTGGTGGCGACACCGTTAATTGTATAATTTAAATACCGTGAAGTGGACACACCGCATGCCTGAAACGATGGAATCACATTGTTTCCTGCAACTACAGGATAGACGGAAGGATTGCTTTGCTGTGCAGCAGTTGAATCTTCCCCTATCAGCGTAATATTATTGGGGCCTGCGCATATAAGGTGGTTAAAGCTGAAAGTACCCGTATTGCTTAGCGGAAACTTAGAATATTGAAAACCATTTTGCAGGATGATGAATCCTGAAGTTACCGGCAGGTTTGCGCAGTTCAGAACTGTACCTGTTACTGTAGCCACCATTGCAGGCGGGATGGTTATGGTTCCAAAAGAAACATTTAGATTAGTGGTAGTAAAATTTTGAGTAAACACCGGTACTGCACAGGTATTACTGCTGAACACTTCTAAAAGCAACTGCTGGTTATTCGGCACCGCCCCGTTCACATACCCTACTGCATTAGTATAACCGTTAGCAAAGCTTGCCGGATTACTTACTACAGATATTTTTACACGCACATTCGGCACGGGCTGGCCGTTACTGCTTACTACCGTGCAATTAAACTGGACAAAATTATTTGGCACATCGCAATTCCAGAATGAAAAGTGACTCACATCGCCGATGTAATTATTGCCTGTCTTTGTAGCTGTTCCTTCCTGCTTCCAAAGCCCCTTTGCCTCATCAAAGAACCACAATGGTATAGAAGCAGGTGCTGATCCTGCTATAGCCGCAGGTATAGGCATGCTTAATGAAGCCTTTTTACCGGCAGCTATCTGTAACAGTTCTCCCCCTGAACCGTTTAATTCTACAGCAGCCATACCATAGGTGGTAAGTAATTGTAAACTTCCTCCGGTATTTAACCCACGCAGATCCCCCGGCATTATACGGGAAAGATCAGGTGCGGTAGGATCTATCCAAAAAGCAGATACGGTTACTGTACCTGTATATGGCGCATTCGTAGCTGCATTTACAACACCGCCTGAAGGAAAACTTATACTGAGGTTATTTGGTAAGGTAACCGTGCCTCCTGTTGATCCGCTTACTGTTCCCGAGCCAGTTTTAGGTATCATCTTTATTCTGAGTACCGCGGGCTTGCCTGCTTCTGCAATAAAAGTTCTGAAGCTCTTAAAATAGCCGGCTTTACCTGCTGTTACTAAGGCTGCATTTTGCACTACCTGCACATTGGCAACCTGAAAAAAACCATACTTATCAGTTGTGGTGGATGCAGTGCCTACCTGTATTGCTGCATTCAGGACTGCTGCATCATTCTGATCTGTAACATAGCCACTGATTGATGTACTTACTGTGGTGGTAAGATCCGGTGGCGTAGGATTATTTCCCGGCGGCAGAACCGGTGTGATAGGGTCTATGGTTTTATTGCAGGAAAAAATAAATAGTACGCAGATAAGGGATAATAAAAATAAAGGTATCCTTCTTTTAATAATAGTCATCTCAGTTAGTTTAAGGTGAAAGAATTGGTTTTGTAAACTTATTATTTAATACCCCTATATGACTCTGCAAATATCCTTTTTGTTGCCCTAATGAAAATTTATAGAACAATTCAACCATTCATCCTCCATTTTTACATTGTCATATTTTTTATAAAAATTTATTGCCGGCTCATTCCAATCAAGCACCTGCCAAACCAGGCCGCTGAATTTTTTCAGCCTGCATTCTTCAATTAATTTATCGAATAATAATTTTCCTATCCCCTTGCCTCGCATGGTATCCGTAACAAGCAGATCTTCGAGGTACATTCGTTGCCCC
>JBGTJG010000190.1:0-3575 GCA_041745235.1 Ferruginibacter sp.
ATTTTTAAAGTATTTAAGAATGACAAGAAAGGTATCAAGGGTTCGATTGTGATCCCTTTCAGCCTGCAGAACATAAAAAGCGCTGAAAATCAGCGCTTTTTGTTTTATAGTGAGGCTACGAAGTCGAACACTCTATGAAATGATTTCGAAATGCGGCTTTCTTCTACAAGGTCTTTCCAGATAATAAATTCGCACTTGTCATCTGAGATAATTATGTAATGGCCTGCTGATATTAAGTGGGCGATTCAGGGGACTTCGACCTATTTTCATTACCTGTTAAGTGAAGGCATACTACAATTATTTGTGAACAGTCTGTAAGTTTTTAATACGTTCAGCAACTAATTGCTTAAAACGTATTACATGATGAAATTACTTCCCATCGCTGTTCTGTTTGCACTGGTTGCATGTGGCCGGCAATCGTCACCTGAAGGCAGGTCAATAATAAGAGATGAGCAGATCCAGGCACAAATTAATCTTTTAAAGGAGCAGAATAAAGCCATACTTGACAGTATGATGCTTATCAATAACGAATTAAAAGCACTTAAACACAGATGAAAAAAATCATTCTCACCATGTTGTGTTTCATATTAACGATCAGCATAGGTTCAGCTCAGACAAAAAACGCCAACAGTGAAGATATTGCTGCGAGCTTTAAAAGCAATTATAACGCTAGCCGGTTCGACAGTATTTATGGTATGTTTTCCGAATACGCCAAACCCAATTTCCCGATAGATAAAACAAAGGCATTCCTATATCAACTGAAAAGCAGATATGGAACTATGAAAAGTATGCTGTTCCTGGAATATCAGCCTGACTTTGTGGTCTACAAGGCCGCTTTCGATAAAGGAGTGTTATCGCTCCTCCTGTCAATTGATAAGGATAACGCCATTACCGCATTATATGTTCGGCCGTACAAGGATAACACTTCAGCTTTACTGAAACGCAACCTCACCTTAATGGAGCTGCCATTTAAAGAAGAATGGACGGTATTCTGGGGAGGCGACACCAAAGAGCTGAACTTTCATGTAGTCGCTAAATTCCAGAAGAATGCATTTGATATCGTCAAAAGCGGTAGGGACGGCAAAAATTACAGAACGGATGGCAGGACAAATGAAGATTATTACGCTTACGGGCAACAATTGATAGCTCCATGTGACGCAGAGGTTATTGTAACTATAGACGGAATAAAAGACAACATTCCGGGAAAGGTAAATCCACTCTACGCTCCAGGGAACTCCATTCTATTGAAAACCAAGAATGATGAATACATCCTGTTTGCACACATCCAACAACAATCGATAAGGGTTAAGCAAGGTCAGGCAGTGAAGAAGGGAGAACTGTTGGGCCTTTGTGGGAATTCCGGAAATTCTACTGAGCCCCACCTGCATTTTCACCTTCAGGATACGGAGTATCTAAACGAGGCTACAGGTTTAAAGTGCTATTTTAGTAAACTGGAAGTAAACGGAGTTATGAAGACAGACTACTCGCCGATAAAGGGAGACAGGATAAAAGAAATAGAAAAATAACCATGCAGGATCGTGAAGCCGCATTCCTGTCATTAATCAATGAGCATAGTGGGATTATTTATAAGATATCCCGCCTGTATCGAGACAGCGCAGAGGACCGGGAGGACCTCTTTCAGGAAATAGTCTTTCAGCTGTGGAAATCTTATCCTTCTTTCAAGGGCAATGCCAGCACGGGCACCTGGCTTTATCGTATTGCCCTGAATACAGCAATAAGTTCTTTTCGTAAGAAAAAGCCAGAAATCCGTTATACAGAGACCTTACCCGATGTTGCAGAAGGCCCACCCAGCGAAGAAGTTGCGATGCGGCAGGAACTTTTTTTTACTGCAATGAAACAATGCGACGATAGTGAAAAAACCATTATCGCACTCTATCTGGAAGGACTAAGTTATCAGCAAATCGCAGAAATTACCGGCATCAGTGAAAATCATGTCGGTGTTAAGCTGAACAGGATCAAAAGCAAAATTCAAAAACTAATTAGATGAATTATGGAATTTGACGAATTAATGTCTATGTGGAAAGCTATAGAGCCTCTTCCCAAAACAGACGAAGAAATCAGGGAGATGCTGAAAGAAAACAAGCATCCCGTCCTGAAAAGTATCAGGAAACAAATTACGATAGAAATAGCCGGTTGGGTTACTTTTTTAACGTGCTATTATACCATGTTCGATGGATCCACCAAACCTTTTCTTGTTAATATCACACTGATCATTGCTGTAATAACGCCACTGATACATAATTTGTATGGCTACAATTTTGCCAAATACTTAGTGGATGCATCGACTATAAAAAATTCTTTAGAAGGATATTTGCACAAAATGAAGATTTATATGATCCGTTCCATTGTGTCACGGATCATATTCATGTGCGGTCTAATGCTGTTTTTTTCCTATAATATAAACTTTAATACCTCGAAATATTTTCTGTTAGCGGCAGTAACCCTGCTACTGATATTAATTCAGGCATTCTTTTTATACAAAATCTGGACAAAACGAATAGCGGACATCCGTAAAACATTAAACGGTCTCTCTTGATTCTTTAATAGGGTCCTTGTCCAAGCTGGTTTTAACAGACGCCATTAGATTAAGAGTCTTCAAATTTAATTATCTTTTGTGGGAGCTTGTATCCTTTACTTATTCGATGTTTTTAAATTTTTGAAGTAGGAATTATAATTTCTAACATAGATTTTGTTGAAAAAAATCACAATAGGTTTTATTTGACCTTATCAAGAAAGATCAAAACAGGTATGAGGTGTTCGATTGTGATCCCTCTCAGACCGCTAGTAGAAAAAGCGCTGATAATCAGCGCTTTTTTTGTTATAGTGAAATCGGTTATCGAACTTTTGGTAGTCAATTAATTTTTCGTTTGTTGTGCTGGCAAGGCACTATTGTTTATTTATTTATTTTTATTCAGCGCAAAGTTTATAACATAGACATTTGTGGTACTTTTAGGGGGACACCGGCAATGATAAATAGCTTACTTAATAGTATACAAAATCTGATAACTCTAAGCCCTACAGAGATAGACATCGTAACATCTTTATTTAAAGAAAAGACTTATAAAAAGGGAGACTTTTTTTTAGAAGAAGGACGAATTTGTAAACAAGTAGGATTTATTGCAAAAGGATTACTGCGATACGGAATAGTTTTATATTATGGGTGATAATCATCTATTTGTTATGCTTTTGCTATTTATTTTCATTCAATACTCTACAATCAACGCCTTTTAGTAAGAATAGTGTAGCAACTGCCTGCAACGTATGCGAATTTATATCTACTCAATGTAAATCTTTTGCTCGCACGGTAAATGATCTGGTGTCCAGCCTCCGTTAATCATGCCGGCATCCAACTGTTGTGCCTCATGTTGATATTGTTTAAAAGATGAGACACCGGTTTTTAATGCTGCTTGTGGATCAGTTACTAATTGATGTTTTAATGCTCCTATTAATGAACTTTCTACTCCATCAGGCCTGCACAGCAAAGCAGTGCCCGGTTGTCGCGTATCGGTTAAAGAAAAAAGTGTAACCAACACGCATTTTGCCATTGATTGATT
>JBGTJG010000191.1:0-1722 GCA_041745235.1 Ferruginibacter sp.
GGAAGACTGCGTTCATAATTGTGCCGACACCCGTCATCATCATTAGATGGTTTTGAAAATCGGTTGGGCTGAATAGAGAACAAGGCGTATAAGTGTGCGACGCAACAAAAGTTTTATAGTAGTAATACAGCCGGGTACATAAAAATTCATAGACTGAATATTTTTCTACAAACAACTATGCAAAGCATTTTTATACCCGATACTGAATACGAGCAACTGGCTAATCAAACAGAAGAGCTAATAGCACAGGTGGACCACCTACCCTACCCTAAGGTGAAAGATGATATACATGAGTTGCTACAGAATTTTGATATGCTGCACCGCGAAGCATTAACCCGGCTGTTTAAAGAAATTATTATTAATTACCCTGAGCTTCATACCAAAATGGAAAGCGACAAAGCTGTACATTTATTATTCAGCCTGTACGATTTGTTTCATTCGGATATTCAAAATGGCAGTTTAGCACACGAAGAATTATTGGGCAGAAATGGTAATGACAAATATCCGCGTTGGATACCGGTAGGAAAAGCGGCAGCATTAAAAGAAAATACAGCGTATAAATATGCTGAAGAAGGCGAAAACATTTTGATCTGCAAAACAGAGGGAACTGTATATGCCATAAATAATTGTTGCGGTAATACATCCTTACCGCTTGATGGTGCAGCCATTGAACAAGGTTATATTATTTGCCCCTGGCATGGATGCGCTTATCGATTGTCGGATGGAAGTATGGAAACAAATGCCATGCAAAGGTTGAAAATATATCCTGTGTCGATCAGTGAAGCAGGAGAAATAAGATTAGGACTAAATATGTAAACCGCAACCCCTTCCCGACATAATCGGGATGTTCCAAAAGGGTAGTTTAGGAATATAAAATATTAATTGCTTCTTTATGTACAAAAAAATCATTACTATTCTTTCATTGATTGTTATGACCGCCTGCCAGCAAAACAATACAGGAGACTCAGGCGATCTGCCTATTACGATGGATGACTCATCCCGTGTTATTATTGATCGCGCCATTGCCTACGCCGGTGGTTACCATGTCTGGCAGCAAAAGAAAACCCTGTCGTTTGATAAGAAAAGTATCAGTTACGATAGTACTGGTAAAATCAGCCGTGAAATAGACCAGCATTTTGATTATATGATGAAGCCGGAGTATAGAGCAAAAATTACTTATAGGCTGAACGATACGGCAATCACTTTGATTCATGATGGGCAAAAAGCCCGCAAATTTTACAATGGCAAAATGTCGGAGGAGCAGAAGGATATTGATGCAGCCTGGAATTCGGGTTTTGGTTCGCAATTCGTAATGTGCATGCCCTATAAACTAAAAGACCCAGGTATAAAAGCGGAATACGTAGGAGAGGTGAAGTTAAAAGACGGTGTGCCGGCGCAGATCATAAAAACATCGTACATCAAAGGAGCGGGAAGTAATCCTGATCATATTTGGTATTATTATTTTGAACCGGGCACCGGGAAACTGCTTGCTAACTCCCTGAACGGAAAAGATAATTACTGGGATTATACCAGGTATGAAGGCTTTGAAAAAGCAGGAGGCTTGTTGCTTCCCTCATTAAGGAAAGGTTACAAAGCAAGCAGGCTAAACGAGCCTGGGAAATTTATTTCAGAAAGCAGGCATTTTAATATTGCTTTTGATAAAGAGTTTTCTGCAGATCATTTTAGAATTGAGAATGGAAAATGATCAACCAAAAATATTGA
>JBGTJG010000192.1:0-5332 GCA_041745235.1 Ferruginibacter sp.
TGGGGCGTGAATAATAATGGGCAATTAGGTAATGGTACTACTACCAATCAATCTTCACCAATCCAAATAGCGGGTACGGATTGGGCTTCTGTTTCTGCAGGAGGATATCATACACTTGCTATAAAAACCGGCGGTACCCTGTGGGCGTGGGGTTGGAATACTAAAGGCCAAGTTGGCGATGGTACTATTATTCAGAGAAATTCACCTGTGCAAATAGGCTCCGGTACAGATTGGGCCACTGTTTCTGCAGGAGGCCGCTATAGTGTTGGAAAAAAAACCGCCGGAACTCTGTGGGGCTGGGGGTATAATTTGTATGGTGAAATAGGCGATGGAACTACGGCCCAGAAAAATTCGCCCGTACAAATTGGTTCCAGTACTGATTGGGCTTCTGTATATGCCGCAAGAGGTTATCATACCTTTTCCTTAAAAACGAGCCCGACACTTTGGGCTTGGGGAAATAATTCGGGGGGAGAATTAGGAGATGGAACGGGCATTCAAAAGACTTCTCCGGTATTAATTGGGTCAACATGTTCAGTGGTGCCCATTGAATTGTTGAGTTTCGAAGCTGCAAAAAATGCAAACCATACATTTTTAAGCTGGAAAACTGTTTCCGAAATGAACACAGATAAATTTGAAATTCAAAGAAGTATTGACGGACAGCTTTTTAATTATCTTGGGGAAGTAAAAGCCTCCGGCAATTCAAATACCATTAAGCATTATAGTATTTCAGACAAAAATGCCGGATTAATTTTTCCTGATCAAACTCTCTATTATCGGATAAAACAATTGGATCTTGATGCTAATTATTCTTATTCTCCCGTTCGTTCTTTAAAGTTTAGACAAAAGCCTGAAGACATACAAGTTTATCCCAGTCCGGCAAAAAATATAATCACTATAAAGGCAACCACGGAATGGCAAGGTATGATCTACAAAATTACAGACCGGGCAGGCAGACAAATTTTAACAGGCAACTTAAGCAATAGTACAAGAATTGACATTACCCGTTTATCAGCAGGTATTTATTTTGTAAAGGTGGGTAAATTAAGTAAACAGATAGTGAAAGAATAATGAGCCCTTCATTTTTATAAAATAAACCTATAATTATTCCCGAAATTGCGCGGATGTATATGGGCATATAATCTCAGCATTTCGTCGCGGCAATATCCAAATTTCTTTATTAAAGTTTTATTTCTTCACCGCTGTCATCAAAAAATCTAAATTCTGTAATGCTGTAATTAGAATTGGAGCGGATCTTTATATTCTGTTTGTACTTCCACATCCATTTCATTCGACGACTCGGAAAACCTGCAGTAAGGTATGTGAACACGATCGGATTTACTTCTATCGTAAGTTTTATATGCTTCTGCATGATCAGATAGCTGAGATTCTTCGCTATTTCATCTTCAAGAATAAGAGATGAAGAAATGGTACCTGTGCCTTTGCAACCCGGGCAAACCTCACTGGTATTGATATTCATTTCCGGCTTCATACGCTGGCGTGTAACCTGCATAAGGCCGAACTTTGTAAGGGGTAATACTGAATGCTTCGCTCTGTCAGAATGCATAAGACGCTCCATCTCATCTGATAATCGGCGCTTATTTTCCGGCAGGCGCATATCTATAAAATCGATTACAATAATACCGCCGAGATCCCGCAGGCGAAGCTGCCGTGCTATTTCTTCTGCAGCTTCCAGGTTAGTTTCTAATGCATTTTGCTCTTGGTTATTGCTTACGCTTTTGTATCCGCTGTTTACATCTATTACATGGAGTGCTTCAGTATGCTCAATTATAAGGTATGCACCACTGGGAAGATTTACTGTTTTACCAAAAGCAGCTTTTACCTGCTTGGTAATACCGTACTGGTCAAATATAGGCAGCCCGTTATTGTAATGGGAAATGATATTTACTTTTTCCGGCGCTATGCGCTGAATATAGTTTTTGGTTTCGCTGTACATAGCCTGATCATTTACGACAACCTTATTAAAATCTTCGCTAAGCAAGTCACGAAGCATGCTGGTAGTTTTTCCTTCCTCGCTCAGTATTTTTTGTGGCGGCACGGCACCTTTCAGGTTTTTCTGAATGGTTTTCCACGTAGCTTCCAAGCTCAAAAGGTCTTCATGAAGTTCAGCGGTTTGCATACCTTCTGCAGCGGTACGGACGATAACGCCCAGATTTTTAGGCTTTACGGCCTCGATGATCCTTTGTAATCTTTTCCTTTCTTCTGAAGAATGTATTTTGCGGGAAACCGCAACGATATTAGTGAAAGGGGTAACAACCACGAACCTGCCCGGAAGCGATATCTCACAGGTTAGACGGGGACCTTTTTGAGCAATAGGTTCTTTTAAAATCTGAACAAGCACATTTGGCTTGCCGCTCATAACTTCTGTGATCTTACCGGTTTTAATTATCTCCGGTTCTACTTTAAACTTTCCGAAATCAGCAGGTTCGGACGAATTGTCATTCATGGAAAGATGAGTGAACTTAAGCAACGAACGCACATACGGGCTAAGATCTGTATAATGGAGAAATGCGTCTTTTTCAAATCCAACATCCACAAACGCAGCATTAAGGCCGGGTATAAGTTTTTTTACCTTACCCAGATAAATATCACCAACCGCAAAGCCTGCATCGGTAATTTCACTGTGCAGCTCTACTAATCTCTTGTCTTCCAGCAATGCTATTTCCGTTCCTTTAGGAGCAGCATTGATGATTAATTCCTTTGTCAACTGTATAAGTTTTGTAAGACCTGTACACGTTCAGAACCTGTATAAAATATTTTATCCGAGATCAGGATGGTCATATTGATTACTTTGAGTAACCATAATATACCTGCCAATGATAACATGGAATAAAAATAGTTTGCACAGGATAACGGCAGCATGTACCTGTATCCTGTGCATTATCAAAACAGCGGGCATGAGGAAGCCGCCATTGTCTGACAAGAAGAATTATTTCTTCTTGTGACGGTTCTTTCTTAAACGCTTCTTACGCTTGTGAGTAGCTATTTTATGTCTTTTTCTCTTTTTACCACAAGGCATAATCTGATCTTTTTATGATTTATAATTATATTTAATTCGGTCTGTTGTTCCTACTTAAGTGTTTTGATCCGCTGATCCACTTCCTCACTGTAATGCGGGTCATCTACAAGCCTTTTGCTCAAAGTATACCATTTTATGGCTTCTGCTTTATCCCCGTTACCTGCATGTGCATCTGCCAAATAAGCAACAGCTTCTGCATTTCCCGGTTCGGCCGCAACTACTTTTCTAAACCTTTCCAGAGCTTTGGCATATTGGCCGGAAACCAAACCGCCTACACCGAGAACCATCTGAGCTTTCATATTACCTGAATCTTTCCGCACAACGGAAAGTAATTCCTGAATACCCTGCATGGTCTCCTGCGGATTCCCGCTTCTGCCCTTTCCATAAATGTAAGTGCTGCCCAATCCGATCCGCAGATCATCGTTTGCAGGATTTACTTTTATCGCCCTTTCGTAAAGATCTATTCCCGTTTCAGCCTCCCACTCCAGCTTGGCTTCATCTTTCTCTGTTCTGAGGTTGTCTGAAAATAAACGGGCTGCAAAGGTGAGCTTTTTTTCTGAATTATCCAACTTAGCGGCCTCCGCAGTGTAAAATGCATACGGCTCAAACGACTTAATAGTATCTTTCCAGAAGGATGCAAGGGCCTCGTAAGCCTTAATTTGCTGAATAACAACATCTCCGCGACTGATTCCGTTCTCAAGCTTTGTTATTATAATTGCTCTTTCAGGTGAAAGATTTGCTTTTTGCTGAGACAAAAACTGCTGTATATCAAAGTTCTTCTTTGAAATAGTATCTGTCTGAGTGATCTGAGCAGGCTTTTTATCTGCTGTAGTTCTCCCGAACATAAAAAGTAAGAGCACAATAAAGGCACCTGCCCCGGGAAGCAAAAATTGTTTTTTCAATAAAGGAATTTGAGGCGCAAAGGTACGTTAGTCTTCGTTTTCTTCCTCAGTTTTGGGGACTGATTTTATATCTGCGTTTTTAATATCCTTCATAAATTCTTTTGCAGGCTTGAAGGCCGGAATAAAATGCTCAGGAATAGCTACCGCTACGTTCTTTTTTATATTACGGCCTATCTTTGCCGCTCGTTTCTTAATAATAAAACTTCCAAACCCCCGTACATACAGATTTTCCCCTGATGCCAAAGATGATTTGATCTCTTTGAACATGGTTTCTAAGGTTACAAGTACATCCACTTTTGGGATGCCTGTTTTATCTGATATAATATTAATAAGGTCAGCCTTGCGCATTTTATAGAATTAAGAAGGTAGTAAGAAGGGTTTAAAGAAAATTCACTTTACTAATATACGAAATATTTTTAATAAAACTAAGTATATTAATTTAAGAGTTATATAACTGTTGCAGCTAAATTTACGCCAACAAATGAATAACGCACAGAAAAACAGGGTTTTTACCGAAAAATTAATGGAGTGGCACTGTACTGATAACACCAGGGAAATGCCCTGGAAAGGTGAGAAAGATCCCTACAAAATCTGGCTAAGCGAGATCATACTACAACAAACTCGAGTAGAACAGGGGACGGATTATTATCTCCGTTTCATTCAAAAATTCCCAACCTTAAAAGATCTTGCGAGCGCAGAGGAGGATACAGTATTTAAAATGTGGGAAGGGCTGGGCTATTATTCCCGTTGTAAAAATATGTTAGCCGCTGCAAGGCAGATCGCTTTTCAGGAAAAAGGACTGTTTCCGGTTGACTATGATGATATTCTGAAAATGAAGGGCGTTGGCCCATATACAGCGGCAGCGATATCCTCTTTCGCATACAATCTTCCCTATGCTGTGGCTGATGGAAATGTGCTCAGGGTGCTGGCAAGATTTTACGGAATCGTTCTTCCGATTGACAGCATAGAAGGTAAAAATTTTTTTGCTGTCTTAGCACAATCTCTCCTGAACAAAGAAGAACCGGCGAAATATAATCAGGCGATAATGGATTTTGGTGCGGGCATATGTAAGCCTAAGCTTCCGTTATGTACCGAATGTTTCCTAAAAGAGGAATGCACGGCTTTTCGGAAGGATATTGTATCAGTACTGCCTGTTAAGGCAAACAAGCTGATTAAAAAGCGGCGTCGCTTTTATTTTGTGATTGCCGAATTCCAAAATAAAATTTATGTGAGAAAGAGAACAGGAAAAGACATCTGGGAAAATTTATGGGAATTTATTCTTTTTGAGACGGACGAAAAAGTGACCATCGATGATTTCATGGAATCTCAAATATTCAGAACACCATTCCCCGGCGGATTCATTCTCCACCAACCAGTATTCGATTTCCGGTTC
>JBGTJG010000193.1:0-1518 GCA_041745235.1 Ferruginibacter sp.
TTACCTTATGGTAAAGACACAATTCAGCCTTTCTTATCATAAAACCCGCGGCACACCAAACTGGGTAAGCTGGCACCTTGATCCAACATGGCTTGGCAGCACACCGAGGCAGGATAATTTTGCACAGGATGCTACTCTCCCGACAGGTTGGTACAGGGTTGGCAGCGGCAGCTACAGTGGCAGCGGATTTGACCGAGGTCACAACTGTCCTTCGGCAGACCGTACATACAGCGTTGCAGATAATTCCGCCACATTTTTAATGACGAATATGATACCGCAGGCGCCTACTAATAACCAGCAAACTTGGGCAAACTTGGAAAACTATGCAAGAACGCTGGTGAATCAGGGCAATGAAGTATATATCATTATGGGAAGCTACGGCACAGGAGGTACGGGAAGTGCAGGTACTAAAAGTACAATAGATGCGGGCCGCATTACAGTGCCAAATAAAATATGGAAAGTATTAGTAGTTATTCCGCAGGGTACAAATGACCTTGCACGTGTTACAACAAGCACAAGAGTTATTGCCGTAAATACACCTAACATCAATACAATAAGTTCAAGCTGGGGTACATACCGTACTACAGTTGATGCTATAGAAGCAGCTACCGGTTATAATATTCTGTCTAATCTTTCATCAACACTGCAAAGCACATTAGAATCGCGAGTAGATGCCGGACCTACGTCTTAAGATCTCACATTTCTAACGTTTTTTAATCCGGTTGATGCAACCGGATTTTTTTATGTTTCTATGAGAAGCGTTCGCAGGCCGCCATACGATCCATCCGGCAACTCACCTATGATAAAAGAAGATACCTGTATTGTGCCGATGCGGTACACCTTTATATTCTTAAGCTTTAGATTTAAAAGGGTTTGTAGTTTTTTAAATCGTTCAGCTGTGGCATTATCATCACTTTCATTTACACGTGTCATATTTCTGAAAAAATATTCAAGGGTTTGCGTTTCTGCGGGTGAATTATTATTTAAGGCTGTAAGTGTTTTTAAATAATCAGCTACAGAGCCGGCAGGTTTATTAAAACTGATCACTTCCAGCGGATGGTCAGATTCGCTGATAAATAAAAGCCCGTCTGCAGCTTTTTTAATTTCTGTGAGGATTGGATTCATGTTAAAGAAATAAAAGAATGTAAGTAGAATAAAAGGCATTCTTTGTAAGGCTCAATAATCCTGCCGTTCATCAGATTATGATATGATTTATAGGAAAGATGATAAAGAGATCTGAATAAACCTTACACTCTTAAAAGTTGTTAAAATCTCTTTCTCTATTCACTCTCAAATCCCCTAAATTCGTATCCACAAAAATCTAAGAAAACATGAAGAAAATAATCGTTTCGCTTGTACTTATGTCAAGCTTATTGCAGGCCCGTGCCGACGAAGGTATGTGGTTGCCTATGCTGCTGGGGCAGCAGGTTTATAATGACATGGTAAAGAAAGGGCTTAAGCTTACCAAAGAACAACTGTATTCCGTAAATAAGGCGTCTATTAAAGATGCTATTCTTA
>JBGTJG010000194.1:0-26473 GCA_041745235.1 Ferruginibacter sp.
CAAGGCTTGTTCTTTTGTAAACATCTGCAAAACCGCCGTAGAGGATATCCCCGTCTGTAAGATGCATCTCTATGGGTGCTGCAAAAACCCCGTCATTCGGTTTCGGTATAGATGTACCCGAAAAAGAACCTACATATCCGTCTGTGCTGTAGCTGAGAGAGCCTGACGTACCTGATACGAAGCGTATATCTTTGTTTGTGCGGTGTATTGCTGTGCTGATGCCATCTCCTGCCTGTGCTGCATACCATGGTGCAGTGGCATTATTACCGTAACGGCTGCGCCCGTCGTTATCCTGGTTGCCTATCATGATGTGGTTGGGTTCGGGATTGTAGATGGCAATGGAATAACTTTGTGTGGTCACCAAGCCATTAAAGCATTGTTTAAGCGGAGCGGAACCGTCAGCTTTACCGATGTACACACCCCCGTCATTACCTACGAGTACAGAATCAGCGGTAATATATTCTATAAAGTGGTGATCGGAATGCACATAGAATGTACCCCAATTATTAGCGCCTGTCGGATCATAATAACCGTTGAAAAGGTTGGCCCATGTAGTGCCGCCGTCTGTGGATCGCTTAGCACTGAATTCGCCAACCATAATTTCATTACCATTAGCCGGATTGGAAGCAATCACCTGGTTATAGCTTCCCTGTGAATTGTAATTTGCATTTGCATCTCCGGGAACGCTGTTGGTAACATTCATAAAAGTCCCCATAGTATTGGTACTAATGGTGAATTTTGCATAGGCAGGATTTGTACTGCCGAGAATATATAAAATGTCAGGAGTATTGGGGCTGTAAGAAAAATCCAGCCTGTTTGCTGCTCCTCCCGGATGTGCATATGCTGTGGTCCACGTTGTACCGCCGTCTGCCGAGCTGAATATTTTTCCGAAAAGACCGCTTGCAAAATACACTGAACCTACTTTAATAAAATCATTAAAGTTATCATTGCTGCCGGAGTTGTATGCTGATGTCCATGTTTCGCCCCCATCAACCGACCGATAAATATCATGCGTACTCGTTGCCCATATAGTACTGTTTGTGGCAAAATCAGGATCCACGTAAACATGTGAAATGGTTTTTTCCTGATTCAGTGTAAATGCTAATTTCTGAGCCCAGGTGTTTCCGCCGTCAACAGATTTAAAAATACCTATGCTGTTAATATGTTTTCCATCATGGTCACCAGTAGCCATATAAATGGTTTCATTGTTCAGAGGATTAAAAGCAAGATCAGAAACCCCAAGGCCTGCAAATGCATCTGTAAGCGGCATCCAGGAATCGCCCAGGTTTACTGATTTAAAAACTCCCCCTGCCGCAGAACCCGCATAAAGTGTACCCGGCTCAGAAGGTTTTCTTTTAATAACATTTATTCTTCCCACACCTGCCCCAAAGGTCCATCCATTAAGGTTGTCCATTCCTATAGGGCCTAAACTTGTCCAAGGGGGATCTGCGGCGATACGTGCGGTAGAATTAGTATTAGTAAGAAAACCTTGGTTAGCCAGAGCATTTACCCACCCTGTAAGGGGATTATAAAATGTGCCATCCGGTTTTATCAGGTCTTTTTTCAGCAGGACCCATCTTTCGAATTGCGCTACTTCTTCCCGGAATCTTTCAGAAAGTACTGCAGGGTTGCCTGCATTTACTAAGGCTTGTTTCTTTAATTGCAACCGCGCTCTTTCCGCTGATACTATCTGATAAAAGTTTGCATCCGGCTTCTCTGCCTGCCATTTAAAATTCTGAGCTGAGACATCTGACAGCAAAAGGAACTGCATCAGGATAAAAAGAGATAAAAAATGTTTTGTAGAATTTGTTTTCATATATTTTTTATTTTGAGTAAAATGACACATAAAATTTTGCATGTGAATATTAAGTGAATGTGAGAGTGTGATTATTTCATTAGTTTTTTTAGTCTCCTCAGCCGGTTAATGTTGCACCTTATCCCCCCCGGCGGATTTTAAATGCATTGTAAAAATCCAACAAAATTGCCTCCCGTTTCAGCATACGGGAGATTTAAGGGGTAGCCCCTATTTTGAAATACAATCATTAGTTTGCTATCATAGAGCATAAGTTTGCAAACAGTTTTTCTCTTGGCTGATGAAACGTATCGTAATACTATACATGCTGCTTACGGCAGGAATGATGATGCTTTTTGCAGGGTGCAAGAGGCCTCAGAATGCTGTGCAAATTTCTTCGCCCTTTCATGATTCCACAAGGATCTTGAGTCTGCTGGAGAAAGGAGATAGGATCTATGCTGTCCGTGGCAGCATGTCCGGCATGAGTGAAAGCCTTTTGTATTTTGATTCTGCAAACCGCATGGCTCAGCGCCTGCAGGATACCGCTTTGCTGGCGAACACGCTTTACTACATTGGCAATGTATATAATGTATGGAACGGAGAACCCCATAAAACACTGGAATACTACAAGCAATCTGCAAATTTATTCGCGGAACTGCCTGCTGATAAATACCGAATAAGGGAATTTTATTTACGATACCTGATCGCTCACGGGTATGACGGCGAAAAATTGAATGACAGTGCAAAATGTGTGAGGGTTATCGTGGAATCTTGGCAGGAACTTAAATATCTCCCGACGCAAATAAAAGATTCCATGGATTTTATCCCGGATCTTGCCTGGGTGGCCACAAATGTTCACAATTATTCTCTTGCAAATATTATTCTGGACAACTTGCGTTTCCGGCCGAAAAATAATCCTGAATCGAACAATTACCTGGATCATTATTATCTGACGAAAGCACGAATTGATGTTTTTTTCAACCGCCGATTTTCCGTTTATTTAGATTCTCTCGGTATGGCGCTTGAGTACTGCAATAACCGCTTTGACAGCGCATACTATGTAAGTAACCTGGCTGGGATGTATTCTTCGCTGAATGATTACAGGAACGCATATAAGTATATAAAGGTGAATGCATTAATATCAAACAGGGTGGGAGAAAGCGATATCCTCACAATTTTGCGGACGGAAATACTGAAGGGCCAGCTCCAGGTGGAAAAGGAAAAAGAACACCGAAGCCGTGAAGAAATTAAGATAAAAAATCTCTACCTATGGGGAGCGGGATTACTCGTAATGACCCTGCTTCTGCTTATCATTTTATTTTCAGGTCTGCGAAAAAGAAAAATGTCGCAGGAGCGGATCAGCCGTCATGAGGAATTTACCAGGCTCTATCTTATTAAGGAAGAAAACGAACGCAAGCGCATTGCTATGGAGCTTCATGACGGTATCAATCATGACCTGCTTTCCATCAAAAATAATCTGATCCTTAACAAAGCATTATCCCCTTCTGATATCGATAATGTGATTACTTCAGTTAGATATATCAGCCGCAATCTCTATCCCGTTCTTCTTGAAAATATCGGCCTTCGGTCCAGTGTAGAATCTCTCTGCAGCAATATGACTGAGACGGGAATATTTACCACCTGTGAGATTGAATATGAAAACACACTCGGTAAAGATGAAGAACTGCAGCTTTACCGCATTATACAGGAGGGACTGCAGAATGTGGTCAAACATGCCAACGCCCAGGCATGTAAAATAACGATCAGGTCTGATGATTCTTCTCTTCTGCTGGAAATAAAAGACAATGGAAAAGGATTTCATTCCTCCTCCGGCAACAATGCATCTTTTGGCCTCCAGAGCATGCAGGAAAGGGCAAAGGCGATTCATGCTGATCTCCATTTGTCTTCCAAATACAGCGGAACAGTTATCATTTTAAAGAAAAAATTTGTTTAAATGGAAACTATCATCATAGCTGATGACCATCCGGTTACGCTTAACGGAATCAGCCATTACGTAGAATCGATCGGGTATAAAGTGATCGGACAATACAATAACGGTATTTCCGCTTACAATAATATTCTTGCCCTGCAGCCGCATTACTGCATACTGGATATAAGCATGCCCGGCATGTCAGGATTAGAAGTACTGAAAAACATAAGAGCGAAAACTAAATCGCTTAAAATTATTCTTTATACCATGTATCATGACGTTGCCTTATTTGAAAAAGCAAAAAATCTGGGTATCAACGGATATGTACTCAAAGATTTTGCCCTCGAAGAATTGAAGGTGTGCCTTACACAGTTGCGATTTAAAAAACAATGGTTTACGCCGAGGCTTAATGAAAACCTGGTGTCTTTAGCGGTTCGGGGGCGGGATGAAAAATATGCTTTACTTTCTGCAGCTGAACAAAAAATTACAGAACTTATTGCAAAGCGAAAATCCAGTCGGGAAATTGCGGAGCAACTGTTTATCAGTGAAAAGACAGTAGAAAATCATCGAAGCAACATCATCAAAAAACTAAACTTGTCCGGTACTAAAAACAGTCTTCTTTTATGGGCTATAGATCAGGAACATATGAATAGTTCAGGTTCTTTTTAATTCAAAAATTTCGATACGATTTCTTTTTTTAGAACCTTAAAATCTTTATTTTTGCCTCCCGCCGGTAAAACGGTGGTTAAATTCCTACTTAGCTCAGTTGGTTAGAGCATCTGACTGTTAATCAGAGGGTCGCTGGTTCAAGTCCAGCAGTGGGAGCCAAAGCAAACAGATTGAATCTCAGTCTGTTTGCCTTAATTACAACATGCATTTGCTGAGCACGGTTTGCTAAAAGTGAGTAAAACCGTGAGTATGTTGACAATACCTAATAATTGCAGAAGCTCTGAGCTTTCTGTGTTCCCCCGAAACTGGGATAAAGCGGGTGCATCCATCAAGTCCGACTGGAAAATTCAATTCTATTTTTTTGACCCTCTCCATAAGAAGCAGTATCCCCGTGGAAAATACTGCCAAATTAAGGGCGGGATGAATCGATTGAAATCTCTGCAGGAACGGAGAGAGGCCGTGAAAATATTCCTTGCGGAAATAAAGCAGCTCCTGGAACAGGGATACAACCCGATCACAAAAAATACGATCGCTCCTATAGAAACGGAATGCAGCATTGAACCAACCATGCCATTCATAAAAGCATTGAGAAAAGTCCGGGAAAAAATGGATGTAACTCCAAACTGCCGACGAGATCTTCTGAGTGTAATAAAATTTACGGAAGCTGCCGCGATACAATTGAAAATTAATACAATTGCAATTTGTGAGATCAGGCGGAAGCACATTAAGATTCTGATGAATCAACTTGCAAAAACTAAGAAAACATGGACGGCGAATACTTATAATTATTACCGTGCTCATCTGAGTATGCTCTTTAAGGAATTGTTAGAATTTGAAGCTGTTGAATTGAATCCGGTTAAGGATCTTTCTAAAATGAAAACCGTTAAAAAAATAAGAACAGTTCTTTCAGAAGAGGAATGCATAATAATTGACGATTACACTCGGCTGAAGCATTTTCGATTTAATCTGCTGATTCATATTTTTTTCCACTCTGGAGCTCGCACGTCGGAGATCTTCCGTGTAAAGGGGGAACATGTGAACCTGCAGAAACAAACGGTAAAATACCTGATTTTAAAAGGCAAGCAATTTATTGAAGTAGAGAGGCCAATTAAAAATATCGTTTTACCATTATGGAAAGAAGCTATGGAGGGATGTGGACCTGGAGACTTTGTTTTTGGTAAAGGGCTTCGACCTGCTCCCATAGGAATAGATCCCTCACAGGCGGGCCGCCGATGGAAACGGCATATTAAAGGGAAGGATAAACAAGGGAAGGATAAAATTAAAGAGGGGCTGACAATTACAGCTGATTGGTACAGCCTTAAACATTTAAACACAACCAAAACCGTTGACGCATTAAATGATGCTGATGCGGCTAAAATGAATGCGCATACAAGCACAGCCATGGTAGCACAGGTATATGATATAAACCACGACCGCAGGCAGAATGATCGCCTGAAGAAGCTTGATCATAAATTCGGAGCCTGAAGATCTGCTTGTTTCAGCTTCTCTTTTACGACCTTAATGCTAAAGGCAGAGGTGCATTTAAAATCTCTTCTTTATCTGAAGCCTGGGCGCACAATTCTTTCTGCTGCTCACAAAGGGCAATTATCATTTTTACCTGATCAGGTGTAAAAAACGTAGGTAATCGGGTTTCTAATTGCTTTACCCAATACTTTATAGATTTATCTCCGAAATGTACGCTTCCTGTTTCTGTTACATATGGTTCCATGATACAAAGGTAAGAACGGTACAAAAAAAATGTATCCTTACATTTGTTTTGTATGCTACAGAGTAAACTACAATTTTGCGAATTATATCCTTATAAAACCAAAGAATGATACTATGATCGATTTCTTTTCTAAACTTTCATTGGGCAGGGGTGTTCAAATTGCCATGCTAATATTCGGCAATATAGTCGCACCATATTGGTTTTTACAACATTTTAAACCTCAGTTGGTCAACAATGATAGGATCCTACAACAAATAATTTTTGCATTGGCTGTTGGTATTCCGTTAAATATATGCTGGTATGTTATTATGCGAAATTATTTGTCGCCACATGGAAAACCCAATCAAAATTATGATCAGAAGGACACAGAGAAATACCGATTTAAGAAAATGACTGTAGCCTGTGCGCTGGGCACATGTGCTCTTTATATACCGATTCTTGCATCTTTTTTTTGGAATTTGAGTTTGCGAGAAGCTGTCTACATTGTTTCCATTGCAAGTGCTGCAATGTATATTGATTCTCTGAGGGACATATATCTAAGAAAAAAAGCCATTAAAGAAACTGATGTATGAGAAAACTTCAATTTGCTTACTTAATAGTATTTAGTTCCTGTACACATGTAACATCCAAGCCAATAGATCCATACAGTATAGATAGCCTGAAACAAGAAAATCTAATTTGGGAAGAAAAACAGCGTGATACCCTGAAGATGTGGAAAAAATATCAACCGTTGGAGGTAAGCCAATACGGAATGAGCATCTGATTATACTTCTTCATTTCACCTTTCACCATTGTGAGAAAGCCTGGCCACTGAGTTGGATATATTGTCTGGCATCCCAAGGATGAAGTGGTACCATAACCCCCACGATGAATATCGATGTAAAAAGGTGCAGCAGCTGTGTCTGTATGCGGTACTCCACTTCTGAGAACAGTTACCCTGCCGGATTGCCTTAGTGCCTCGTAAGGTGCCTGCATATTATGCATTCCGATTTTATACAAGTATGGTCCTCCTTCCTGAAGAACTGCAACACGAGGTTTAAATACTGAAGGATCTGTATTAGCATTATACCCGAGCACTTCTTTCGGAGTGATCAGGAAGATCGCATCATCATAAATTCCGAGATCGTTCTGATCAGGATTCCCCATCGTCTTTTTGAAATATCCTCGAATTCCCAAAAGCTTTACTTTGTAGCGATCATTACCCGGTATCGCTGATAAGTACTCATTTATTCCTTGTTTTAAAGGCTTATTAGCCGGTAGCATGATCTTTGCCATATCAGATAGTATGTGGAAATATATTGACGATAAATTTTGTTACGAACATCCTGTACAAGCCGTTGCCCTTACACTTACAATGATTGCGCTTTGTACGGTAGGCACCTTGACGTTTTTAGGTTCTATAGCTTTTCTTTAAGAATAAAAACGCCTGCAGCAATTGCAACTACCTTCCAGAAAACATTTGCTCGCTTTTTACTTTTAAGCTGTTTATTCAAATCGTTTGAATAACTGATCAACTTATCATTCTGATCGATGCTGAGGTTAAAAGATTGCCTGAGAAAAGCATATGTACTATCCTTTATCTTAATAACTGTGTCTTTGATAGCTAAAGCACTTTCATAGCCCAAAACAGTATTATCAAAAAGAATATCCTTTCCTTTGGAAGTGGTCTTCAATTGCTCAAGTT
The DNA here is from genome assembly GCA_041745235.1 of Ferruginibacter sp. Lineage (GTDB taxonomy): Bacteria > Bacteroidota > Bacteroidia > Chitinophagales > Chitinophagaceae > Ferruginibacter. The sequence continues at coordinate 7,805 of JBGTJG010000194.1, forward strand.
GACTGTTAAGCACCTGCTTACTGCCGGCTTCATATTCGTTATCGTCTTCCGTCTCCGGGAGCAGATCAACAGTACCTCCCATACTGTCTTGAATAGAAATTTCTTTTAATGCCAGCGTGGCATATTCATATCGAATTGCTTGAATGCTTTTCCTTAATGAAGCTTCTATTTTTGAAAAGCTATCCACCAGAGTTTTGCTTGTAATCTCTCTGATCACGACAGGGTGAACAATTTCCTTTGTAGGAATTATATCAGGTTTTCCCACTGGCTCATTGCGGCATGATTTCCCGAAAAATAAAAGATAGATCACAGCACCTGCAAGTAATACAATGAGGATGTTTTTCCAAGTCATGATATCTTTTTTAGATCATGCATATTTTCCTTCTGAAGAGTACTCGGGAACAACTGCTTAGAAAGGATATTAATAATGGCTACTGCGACTGTTATCCCCCACTTTATATATTGGGAAACAATTGGTGAAAAGTTGACAATATGCATCAGATCTAACAAGCCGGTTAAAGTTGCTACCACTGCAATCCAAATAGTTATCCTGACTCCTGTATCTGTTACTTCAGGCGATAAATATTGCTTCCATGTAGTAGAAATCAGTACTGCATATGTAAGCAGGGCGGTCCCTACCGAGATCATTTCCGGCGAAAACGGAGGGCTTGTAAGAAAAGTTTGTATCACTGCAAAGACAGTGGCCAATGCAGTTAAAATATTTGCTACACGCGTTTTTTTTGCTGCGTTCATGATATTTAATTTAGGTTGTAAAAGATTTTATTTATTAATTCCCACCCACCTGCAGATTATCAACTTTTATTTCAACAAGTCTTAAAGCCGCTTCAATTGTTCTGAACTTGAGATCATTGTACTTACCGTCACCATTATATTTCTCATTAAACAATTCCACTTTAGTATTTGTATCGTGGATCTGCTTTGAAAGAAAATAGTAACTGCCTATCACGCTGCTCACAATTGTGGCAGTACAGCAAATGATCATAAGAACATTCTTAAAAGTCAATCCGCGAACCTCTCGATTTTCTAAAGGTTGTTGTTGCTGTTCCATATTTTTTTATCAATACCTGTTAAGAATTATTTACACGTACTTTCAGAGTATCACTACTTTACTTATCCCGCTGCCAAAGGTTGTAACCCCGGTAGGTATCACATCCAAATACACAATCCCGTTTTGGTAAATAGTAGCGCTTACTTTTCCTGTTGACCGGTTTGTTATTGTCATCGGGTAAAAGTTAATCGGAACATTTAATTGCTGCGTTGCATTGTCATAGACATACACAATCGCTCCGATTATAATATTCCTTTTTGTAGTGTTTAGCGGTGCATTATGCAGCGTAACCCTGTAAACCCCTGATGTTCCTATTTGAGCCGCATCACCCGCAACAAGGGTATCACTGAATACAAATACACTTCCTTCGTAGCAATCCATTAAGGTTGCCGAGGTTGATGTAACCTGCACTGTGTATTTATTAAAGCTGCCAAAACTTTGCGGTATAAAAGTCTTTGTAGCTGTATCAAACCGAACTGCTATTTTATTACCGCTTACTACGAACATTTTATCTTGCCCGTAGCAAAAGGAGCTGCACAGAAGAAGTAGAAAAAGTAAATTTTTCATTATTTTATTTTATAAGTGAATGAATAATCAATGATATAAGTTCTGTTTGCTGTGCCTACTGTCTTGAAGATTGCCGAACCGGAATAATTCACTGAAGAGTTTGCAAACGGACCGGTATCTGTAGGAGATGTATGCGTTTGAACAAGAATATCATTTATATAAAATTCAATTTTCTTAGTGCCATAATTGATACTTTTCACTCCGAGTTTAACCCACCCTGTTGTGGCAGCAACTCCTGTATTTTTTAGTGTTCCTAAAGCACCTCCTGCACTTGTGAACGTACTCCAATTACCGCTGTTTAAACTGTCAGAATATTGAAATACTGCCTCATAAGCAGAGTTAATTGAACCGGGAGAATAAGATGCATTTATCCCGCACAAAAGAACGTACCTCTCTCCGCTTGTTGATAAAGTTGGAATCCTTATCATCTGTTCATTGTACGTTATCATGCTATCCAAAGAGCCTATCACACTATTAACTGCCGTTATAGCGGAATACCCTGCGGATGTAGTACCTGTTTGTAATTTCCAAACTCCCGCATGACCTTTGTTTAATATATCGTCGCCACTTGTAGCTCCCACTGCGCTTGCTGCTGAGCCTGTTCCCGATTTTATAATAAAATGCTGCGGCCAGTTACTTAAATTATCAAAAGGGAATTGATCGTTTACTATATATTGATGAGGATTGCCTACAAAGCCCCATAAAAAACCATCGTACTCGTATCTCCCTTCTAAGCCATCTGTCTGCCAATATATTTGTCCTGTGTCGGGTGAGGCAGGCCGTTGTATATATGTTCCTTTTGTAGCAGAAATTACAGGCACCGTATCCCTCCATGCTGGCACTCCGCTTACTACATGGAGCGTTTGTTTTGGTGTGCCTATTGGTAATTTTGAGAGTGTATTTGTTGCACTTGCATACAGAATATCGCCTGTAGTGTATGATGTCTGATTTGTACCCCCGTTTGCTATTCCCACAATTCCGATCGCATACGCCGGTATATTTAATGCACCTGTTCCCTGATTAAATGTAGCTGCACCGCTTGTGCCTGTTGTGGTGAGGGTAACGAGGTTTTGCTTATTCAGAACAATATTATCTACTAATATTTTTTTTGTAATACCGCTTTGTATTCCCGCGACATAACAGCCCGTACAGGGGCCTGTAGCTGCAGGCAGCGCAGATATTTTAATCTGAGTGTAAGATGTAGTGCAGATAATAAGTAATCCTAATAAACTTATGAGTGCCTTCATTATAAAAAGTATTTAAAATGAAGGCCTATTGTAAGGCCTTCATTTATTTTTTTAATTCATCAAATTAGAAAGTAGCGCAGCTGAAGACAGACTCAATCGTCGCAGTCTTATGCTTGCTTGGAATGTTCTGAGATATAACCTCACAGGTTACATTCCATACGATCTCCTCTTCAAGATCATCAGCAATAGGATCGCTGGCAATTATAGAAGCGGGCTGATCAAATATGTGCACCAGTGAACTGGTCCTGAAGAACGGAACCAAATCAGTACGACCGCTGATCTCATTATAAAAAGCATAGTTGTCCAGGTAATCCGGATCATTGATCATAAGCTTCATAGTCCGTGGACCATAAGAACTTTTGCGATTACCGTAACCTTTAAGCTCTTTTGGAGTTCCGGGATCGTAACTGCCTGAGGTCTCAGGAAGCATAATGATATTCCCTGCAGTAATTCCGGTATTCCAGTTTGCTTCTGTAATAGGATTAGCCAGGAGCGTAGCTAAAAAGGCTTTTTTTATGAAGCCGCCTGACCTTACACGGGCAAACTCCCGTACACGGCCATCAGGGCAATCATGGCAAACGTGAACTGCATCAGTTCCGCCGCAACCATATGTTGATGCATAAGACATCATCAGTATGGGTAAGAATGAATTTCTCATTGTAAAAAATTAAAAATTTCCAAATATTGTTGTTGCAAAAGCCGTTGTTAGCGAATTGCCTGGGTAATCGTTGAGCGCCATCGCACTGTTGTTGCAGCAGCTCCGGTAACTTTTATCTGCAGGTTATTAGTGGCTGTGACGTTGTAAGCAAATGTTCCTCCCGTGATACCGGCATCGGCTACAATGGCCAGAATATTAGCCGCGGTACCTAACGTGAGTGTACCTGCAGTTTTCTTATAACGAAAGATTTGCTTACCGGTTACGGCATCACCATTTGTAGCAGCTCCGACAATTTCAGCGGTGACAATGCCCGCCGTATTATCAGCGATCACTATGCTGTCAATGTGGGTAGCCGTGGCATTGGTAGTAGTAAGAATGGTTGTCTTACCTACCTCAGCATACTTGCCTTTATCAGTCTTTACATACCGATTATTTTGCGCTGAGGCGCTGAAAGACAAAGCCATTATGAATGAAAAGAAAACGAGCAATAATTTTAAAGATTTCATTTTTATGAATTTTATTTTTTAAGATTTTATTAATCGCAAAGGCATGAATCAACACACGATTGCGCGAAAGTTGTTTCTATTCTGTAACGGATTAAAAACATGGTGAGCTCCTGTGTAAGAAAATAATCTGACTGCGGAAATTCCTGCTTGAATACCTGCATTGGATCCATATTGGATGCAAGAGGTGTGATCAGACATTTGGAGATCTTCAGTTCAGCCATAAGTACATCACTTAACTTTTGGGGCATGCCGAACAATACAACCGGTTCCAATACAAATGATGCACTGCCGGTTAACTTACTGTTTGCTATTACCACCATTGAAAGTTCACTGGTGCTCTTTATGAAGTGCTGATCTCCGAAGCTTTTTTTCTCTAAACCATAGGTTTTGGTTAAAAGCTTATGATATACCTGGAGCGATAATTTGCTGTCAGGCGTGATCACGGTGATCTGTCCTTCATTACTTACTATTGCAGGCAGCTGCTCCAATTTGCCGGGATCTTTACTCCCTTTTGTGGATCTGTTGATCACAGAAGAAAGCCCGTAGAATTTAGCAGGCTGCAATTTTTTTTTATTCAAAGAACCTGCCTTCAGTTCATCATTGATAAACGCTGTTATCTGATTTAAAAAAGTCATTTATAAAGTTTTTAAATACTCAGGAGTGAATTCAGTGGCAGTTTGCTTTGCCAATTCTACCTCGTCCTTTGTAAGTTTTGAAAGTATTTTTTTACCGTATGTTTCTTCACACCATTTCGCTTTCTGCAGGTTGAGCTTATTCAAGTAACCGATACCGTAACCTTTGCCCGTAGCTACCACGCTCATGTCGTTTTCCATTTGCCTGGTAAGTGACAGAATCACTTTTGTATCTGAGGTTCTGTTATACCTTGGTCTCGATGTTCCTTCTTTACTTGCAGCAGCTTTAGTGAATGAGCCTGCATTCTTTAACTTTCCGGCATTTGCTCCGCGGGAGACACGACCCGAGTTCTGAAAATTGCCTGTCCTGATGGCCATATATCCGGGCGAATAAGTTCCTATCTGTCCGCCGGCGCTGTCCTTACCATCCACATGAACACGGCGCCTTAATTCAGGCAGGACCGTTAATGCTACTGTGCGGAGAATCGGATCAGGATTGTCCATCAGAGCTTTGATTTTATCAAGCTGAGTCTTTACAACCACATTGATATTGCTGTTATAGTTGATCATGGTAATTGCGTAACCCATTTAATAGCATCATGGCACTCAACGCAGGAGGTAACACAATCACTGTCTTCAGGATTGATCCCTTGTACAGCATCATTCAGTGCTGCTTGGAATTCACTGAAGAATTCTTCTTTTAATCTTTCAGCTTTATCAAAATCAATGGTGGTAAACCGATTGAGTTCATCTGTACTGGTGATCTCAATCATCAGTTCGGTACCGTGCAGGTACCAAAGAGCTACATCAAAGAGCGATTTCTTTTCACAGAGCAGGCAGGTAACCACCGTATCATCTGTGAGCTTATAGCATTGGTTAAGTTTTGCTTTAACCAATACAATAAATTTCTTCATTGTCCGAAGCACGATATCATTCCAAACACCAAGGAAAGTTTCCTGTTCATCATCTGCAAGGGAACTGATCTTTTCAAGTGTTACGCCTGGCAGCTGATTTATAAACAGAATCGGCAACGCCTCAACCACAGGAGTAACTCCGGGAGCAGAAGCGGCCGTGGCGGGAGCGCCGCAGCCTTTGATGCCGATTCTGTTATTGAAACAAATCATTAAGCGTTTGTTGCATGGTACAGGTAAGTACCATTGTTACCGTAAAGGCGATCCCCTGCTTCGTAAGAATCAGTAGGAATATTCACCTGGTTGTAAGAACTCATGATTATGATATTCCAGCCACGGCCCAGAGCTACAACTTCACCACCGATATTTACATCCTGCGGGCATGTTCTGTAAGTAAGCTGCACATCAAATTCAAAGTCCCTGTAATTACCCTGTCCAACGCTGTCCTCTACAGGAAGCCTCAACGTGAAGAAATAATCTCCACCTTTCAGACCTGCTTTAGATCCACGGAAGCGACACACATTCAACAACTGAACTGCATCTTTTTCGAACAGGCCGAAATTATCAGCACCCCATGAAGGAGCAGTGTACGGATCATATTTAAAGTCCGGGAGCATCAGCAAGCGGGTATTAACACCTGCCTGATCAGCACTCTTCGCAGGCTGCTGCAGGGCGTAGTTCAACATGATACCACTACCGACAATGGAAGAGCCGTTAAGCTTGCTTTCATTAATCATAGCATCAGCAGTAACCTGAGTCATTCCCTGAGTCAGATCATTGTTGGTACCGTTAAGGGCAAAATTTATTGTCTTCGCGGTTGCAAGTCCGGTAGTTACATTCTTACCGAAGTTTAAAGACTGGACAGCCAATAAATCATTATTGATATCCGTCAGTAAACCGTTTACCTGAGAAATAAGAGCATCCCACACTTCTCGCATAACCGGTGTGGCCGGTGATCCGATATTCATTACCGCCAATGCATCACTTTCAAATTTGGCGATCATATCATCTTCGAAAACAATACCCAGGGCCCTGAAGTAGGTAGTAGGTAAAGTTTTGTCGATGTAAGCCGTTCTTGTCTGAATAGAACAGTCATCAACAGTTACGGATTTGCCGGGAGCGCCCCTTTGCATGTAACGGAATTTTACATCACGGATGTAACCGGAACCGTCATCAATACCGGTAGAAAGCACATTAGGCTTTGTGTTATTAAGCAGATATTGTATGTACCCTAATGGAGTTATTTTATCCATAGGGGTAGCACCTTTGAAGGCTTCACGTGCGGAAACGATCAAGGCTTGAGCTAAACCTTTCATTGTAAATAATTAAATAGTAGGAGATGTATTGAACATCCTACGGCAAGTCAGTGAGTTGAGCATTAAGCTCAGCTACCATGGCAGGGTTGTTTATTCCCCCGCCGGCTGCGATCGTATGATTAGTTCCGGCAGATCCTTGACCACCTTGTCCCGCGCCTGGATCATTTACGCGGAGCAGTTTGTTTTGGGTGAGTACCCCGTCGATGAAGTTATTTGGCTCAAGAGCCACGTTGTCGGCGCCATACGCAGGAGTTCCCTCCTTGTTTACAAGCGTAAGCTGACCGGCTTCATTTCTTTTCAGAGCGAAGCCTTTTTTTGCAAGTTCCTGTTGAACCGCACCTGAAGCAGTTGTTACTTTCAGGTTTGGATCCATTTCTTTCGGGAAAATATAATCCTTCCCGAAAAGTATTTTTTGAAGCTCGAAATTTGTCAGGTCGTTTTCTCTCGCAGTAGAAAATTCATTCTCTTTTGAGGAAAGGGTTTCTTTCAGAGCCTTGATCTGATTGTTATAATCCTCTTCTTTTTTACTGAATTCATCAGCTGTCTGCTTATTATTCGATTTATCGGCTTTCTTACCCGCATCCAGAGCAGCTTTAGTAAGCATGGCAATTTTTTCGTAGGTATTTTTCTCCTGCGGAAATTTATCATCCATGGTGATCCCGAGATCAGCGATGATGGAATCCATTCTTGCATCAGCGCCTGCCAATACCTGCGCTTTTACAGCCTTGGTAACTTCGGGATTGGCCTTGGCTGCTTCCAGTGAAAGCAGGCCCGTATCAATCTTATTAGCAGCATCAGTAGGCAACTCTTTATCCAGAGCAATAATTTCTTTCCACTCTTCAGTGGTAGTATCTATGCCTGCTTTTTTTGCTAATTTTTCAAGAAGGGATCCTGCTTTCATATATTCTTAAACGTTTAAACTTGTTTTGGTAATGCTCAGTTCTTACTCACCGCCGCCTGTAAGTTCAAGGATCTTCTTTTCAGCAGCCTTAGTGACTGTAGCACGATCATCACCATCGCTCAGTTCCTGTACTGCTTGTACAGTTGTAGCAGCGTTAATCTTTTCAACCACCTCTACTGCAGGAAGCTTTTTATCTTCTCCATTCTTATCAGCCAATTGCTTTTCCAAACGGGCAATAAGCGCATCTTTATCCGAGATCTCGGATTCAAGATCTTTTACTTTTACCTGCGCCTCAGCACCGGTTACGTAATCTTTATCGATGAACGGCAACTTAGCCGCTTCTTCCTCAGATATTTCCTCAATGGACCATTGATCCGATTTAGGCATTTTGTTGTTCAAAGACATAATCTTTGCTTTGTTTTCAACGGGTACCTGATGGATAGTGCCATCTGTTTTTCTGATTACGAGAACTTTTTTCTTAGACATAATATAAAGTTTTAAAATCGTTGGGTGCAGCTTCATTGTTATTTCACTGCACCCTCTTTTTAGAGGTTTTGTTGCGAAGGGGGGACTCGAACCCGCCGACCTGAAGATTATGAGACTTCCGAGCTGACCAACTGCACTACTTCGCGTTACAAATCTAATCTTTAGGATAATTAAATTATCTTATAGAATAAAATAATACTAATTTTACTAAAATATATAGACTATGCCTTCAATGCTTCTGAAGTCCGATAACATGGATAAGAAAGTAGTAGATTTGATATACGACAAGCAGCTGGAGTTTACGAAAGCTGCAAGCCGGAAAGTTAGCCTGGAAAAAACGGTGAACAAAATGATCAAGGACCGGTACCAGGAGGAATTGAAAAAAATGAAATGAGTAAATTTTGCAATTCCTGCATTCAGTGGGAGAAACTTGCGCCTATTGACGGTGATGCCTTTGGCGTCTGTCATGACGTAGGAGTATCTATGAATGTTGCATTGGATGGGAAAACTCATATGGAAGAAGGAGGAACATTGTGGACCTCAGCTTTCTTCGGTTGTGTATATTGGGCTGAAAATGATGGCAGTTTATTAAGTACGGATGATTTTTTAAACAAAGAAGACGATGAATAATTTAGAAAAATATTTAGAGACAACAAAGCAACCGGTTAACGAAGTGTTAGCCGGTGAATCACAATACGGCCCTGAATACGTAAATAATTTAATTGATCAGGCCTTAACAGAGGGTAAGAAAGTTGTATTTATTCCTGAGCTGACTGATGGTATAGATCTAGGGTTAGGAAGGTATGAACTACAACCCCTTTGAATACTCAATCATCAGATCAACTACTTCTTTCATTTCGGGTGTTATATCAGTGAAATCATTACTAACCTTCATCAGCGAGATTCCGTGCGCAAATATTTCTGCCTCAGGCTTAGAGGGAGTTCTATAATACCTGTATGCATGACCGAAGCCATAATCTCCTTTCGTAAGACTTCCTAAAATATCAGCTATTACTGTTATCTGCTCAAGATCATTCCCCGAAGCCGCCTGTCTTTTTTTAAGCAACAGCTTTTGAAGGTCTGCTTCTTTCCCTTTTATAACATTCTGCAATTTTGAAAAATGATCTGAAAATTCTTTATTCACCACACCATTTGCTATAATCTTCTTGGTATTGTGAATTGCGTGGCCTATTTCATGTGGCATAAGGGTATCAGTAAAATATTTATGCTTTTCACGATCCGGCATAACTCCTACGGAGATCGTTTTTGTTGGAGGATTATAATATGCAGTATATTTTCGAACACGATCAATCGTGATATTTTCCGTAACCATATCAAAGAGATCTTCAGGAATATTAAAACCTTTCTTCCTCAATTTATCTAACATGGGCTTATTGTCCGTTAGTATTTGACTGGCCACCGTTGTTTGTTTCTTGGAATCAGGATCGATTTCTTTATTGAATATCTTTTTGACGTTTATCGGAACTGCATTATCAGGTACCCAAAAGAATTGATGGCCGCAATTATATCCGCCTCTTCGAATTTTAAAGTTATCCGGGTTAGTGTCGGGCATCATACCGACAGGAAGGCCGGTAGTCTTGCTCAGCTTGCAATCCTCATTGTCAATTTTCCCTTTTATGATATCGGGCAGCTGACTTTTATGAACCCATTGTTTGTCTGTTAATAATATACAGAATTGCCGGCTTGTAGTAATGTTGCTGCCTACATATCGTCCCCAATTGAATTGCAGATCCTGTGCAATAGCATCATGATATTGTGCATTGAATTGATGAATGGCATCAGTTGTTATTTGCTTGGTATAACGCTCAAGGGATCCTTCACCGGTTTCATTTGTCAATATGTGATTGCGAAGCTGTTCCTGGAACGCAGCATAACTACCGCCAGAGGTAATATTTTCCTTTAGGATATTTTGAATAGGCGCTAGAACGCTTGCGGACATTCCTTGACCCATCAGGTCATTGATGGTTGTCTCCACGGCCATTTGTCTGATTACAGGCAGCGTTTTTTTAGATCCAATCTTAAAGTTGAACTGGCTGAAGTACTCCTGATTTAAATTGCTGACATCCGTGAAGCTTTCAATAAACTTTTCAACAGAATTTTTATAAGCCGGGTTGAGAATAATCTTTTGAATTTTGACTTTTAGCGCAGAAATAAGCTTCAGGTTCTCAAGATTGTTCAACAGCTTGCCGTCTTTTATCACCAACTTTTTAATTACCACCTGCATTTCGTCATGAATCTGCCGCTGAATCGCAGGCACAGAATCCTGAAACCCGGCAATTGCACCATCAAGCGTAGCTAATATTTTCTCTATTGATTTTTCCATTACTCAGCTGCCGGCGCAGGTAAACGATTTTGGCCTTTCATTTCCAGGAGCACCTGTTCTTTTTGCTTATCGATCATCTGCCCTGCAGCATCAGTGATCTTTATCTTTTCCTCTGCATATCCTTTCAGCACTTCCATCTGATCATCGTAAGGTTTTGAAGCGAAGTCTTTGTCTGAGATAAGTGCTCGCCGAATGAATTGGGCCATGTAGCTGCTGATCACAAAATCTTCTTTTGTGATAGCATCATTACTTACCAGACTCATTTTTTCATCTACTGAAATACCGGGTAACGGATCTAATGCGAAATACAAATTGATCGTCTCAGACAATTCAGGATTGTTGTAAAACTTCTTTACTGCAATTTCCTGTTCAAGCGAGGCCAATAAGAAAGGGTTGGCTTTATTTGTTTTCGCCTTGGCAAGCTCTTCCATTAAATAATCGGAAGGCAACAGATCGAAATTCTGAGGCACCGGGATATTTGGGAGCATTTCTTTACGCTTATTTTCTTCCTTGATAATATAGATGAAGCGCCATTCATTAATGAAGTACAAAACTTTATCAATAGTGGCCACAAGATCTTCGGCTGTATTATACACAGTATTATTTAGCTCTTCACGATCCACCTGCTTTGCGTCCCCCGAGATACTCAGTGGTGACTGATCAAGGAATTGCATATTGATCGCGGCCAGTGCTTTGTAATTATTTTTCTCAACTATTTTTTCCTGCAACTCAAGTATTGCTGTATCACGGGTAACATAACCCGCAGGAGGTATCGGGTTGGATTGCTTTCCCATCTCAGCAGGATCCACTTGAATATGCGCATACGGAGAAAACTTTATTTTCCCTGATCCACCGCATGATGTGCAATTAACGGGACCATCATCGGATGGCCTTTCTCCTGCTCCTTTGCAGCTTTTACAGTCTTTATTCTGGAAATACCAGAACAGTGGATATAGGTGCTGAATTTTACTTCCCTCCAAATCACTGTCACCTGCAGCAGCTTTATTCAGGAAAGGCACCATTGCATGCAGGCGGCTCCGGTTAATGCTGACATTGTCAAATTGCTTGTAAGATTCAGACCGCACTTTAAAAACGGGAAATTTTCCAATGGTATTCAGCTGATTGAATATTGGCACATAACCTTCTTTTCCCTGCTCGTAAATAATAATTTCTACCTCATCAATATAATAGTATCGCTCACCTTGCTGATATGCATTTGTTGCATCCAGATAATTGTTTCTGATCCTGCTGCGCAAAACGCAATATTTTTCCGTTTCAGAATAAAACATTACCTGATCAGAATTGAAAAGAATCGGTACCGGCTTGGAAAATACAGGCTGATTAGGATCAATATTTTCCAAGGGAATAACCGCTATCAATGCATTTGCATCAATAAGATTTTGTGGCAACAGGATATCAAACGTCCAATTGGTAATGCTCACGAATCCGGGCAAATTGTATGTGCAGTAATTTTCCAGCGTTTCTTCATCAGGGATCCGCGCGGGAACTCCACCTGGAAAACTGATCATCCAATCCGGAGATCTGCGGATCTTACTGTAACAGTTAATGGCTTTGCTCAGTGGAAGCTTTGTGATTGGCTCATACGTTTTCTCCCGGTATGCCAATATCTCATCGGTTTCTGAAGGGCGGCGCCTGGCGATCAATTCACCCGGAAAAATCCCTTCGGCATGAACTTTAAGATCATTATACAGTTTGACCGTATCCGTATATATCGGATTGAAGCCTCCGGCACTGCTGAAATACTCTTTTAATTTGTCATCGCTGATTTTAGGCATTAGATAAGTTTTCTCTCAGGTAAAAAGGTTCTCTTATCCTGCACCTGGTAGGCATTGGATAAGCCGAGTGTTGCGAAGTAGTGATTCGCCAGATTATTGTAGTTATTTTTCACAGCTGCAGGGATCATATTACCACCAATGCTGTAAGTAATGTTGTCAGTAAGCTCGTATGGATATTTCCTGCTGTTCTTCTGATCACGGTCAAACCAAAAGTTTGGAAGCCAGTTCTGCTTATGCGGATAGAGGCCTGTTATTATTGTAGCAGCTTGAAAGGCAAGTTCGTCAGCCATTGGAGCGCCACCGAATTTTGTGGCAGATTGAATCTTTCCATCAGTAAAAACTTTTTGCGCAGCTTTAAAAAAAGCCTTTACATTTTTATTCTTTTTGAAGTACACGAATTCAGAATGATAATTCCAAAACGGCTTGTTGCCATATAGTTGCTGCACTTCTTTAATATCAGCCCAGATACTGTTATTTGCAATCCCTGTATTACTCATAGTAAAATCAATACTTGTGAGTTCAGAAAATACCGGCAGTATGGCCCTGTTTGTGATCATGATCTGATCCGCATCCAAAAAGATCGTTTCTTCGAAAGGAGAAAGATCATACATGTAAAGCTTGCTTTTGATGAATACACTTGTCTCATTGTGCGATATGTATTCTGCGGGCACATGTACATTTACATCAATCAAACTTTTTTCAATAAGCCATACAGGTGGAGGTACATCCGTTGCCAAGGCAATTTTTAATGCAGGATCATTAACCCGAATAGATGCAGCCAGGTTAATGGCCATCGCCAAATAATTACTGTGCCCAACTGCTAATATTAAAATTCCTTTTTTCATATTTTATGGTATTACAAATGGTGTTACTACGTATGCTGAAGTCGAACCCGCGCAAATTGTGCGAACTCTAACTTCGTAATTTCCTGCTGGCGCCGGCGAGTCGAATGTTACCACTCCGCTGCATGGTGTGTTGCCAATGTATGCTCCGACGTTGTTGGTTTGCCCAATAACTGCTCCCACGTTGTTGTGCACAGAAAATTCCCAGTCGGTCGCTCCTACGTCCAATAAAAATGATAATAAAAAATTCTCTTGATTGATAAGTGAAATTTCTATGTCGTGTGGGATCGGGCAGACCGGAGGTGGCTCCTCTACTCCTGAATATGGCTCACATTCACTGCAATTATTATTTCTAACAGCGTAAGGAGTGACCAAGGCTTTAAATTTGGCAGTTGCCGAACAAAGTGTACCCTCCCACTCAATTTCATAGTTTCCATTCTTCCGGAATTGTCCGATGTAATTGCCTGTCAGTAATTCCGTACTATCGTGGCTCAAGGCCACCTTTAATTTTTCATGTATTATTTCATCAAAGAATTCTGTTTGTGCCAGATATTCTTTTTTTGTGACTGATCTCAGCATTTTAATAGTGCCGTCACTTTTAGTATATACACTTTCATCATCAGCAAACTGTGGCTGAGAAAAATAAAACGGTAATCGCACCCTATTTTTAAAAAGATCTGTATTGCAGTAATTAAAGCTGAATCCGTCCTCTTCATTGGAATATTCTATAACCGTTGTATAACAGGGATCACACTTCCGAATGAAACAGTTCATATCAGTTTCTATGTCTTCTTGTTCACCACCAATAATAAAACCTGTAAATAGTCTGAGCATGAAGCACTGATCACAGCTTATGAGATCCTTAAATGCAAAAAAATCATTTTTCCAAACGAAGGTTACCGTTGTTGGACCTGTCCTGAATTTTTCAAATAGTAATCCATCAGTTGTAGTCCAATCCCTTATTGTAACCCCTGCAGTAGTTGCTATTATTAGCCGTGTATTTTCTATAGGAGTATCAAATATTGCATCTGCATCCGCAATATCATCCGCTTCTGCGTTGAACTGGAAATTTATATCCCCCGCCTCAATTACAGGTATGCAGAAATCAGGGCACTCATTACAATAAGATGCAACATGCTCTTCATCGTCAAAGAAAACAAATGAATATTTAGGGCTGATAAGTTCCATTTTATTATACTTTTATTCGATCACCAAATTGATATTGTTTTCTGTGGTAAGTTGTATTCCATCCTCAGTTGTAAGGCCAGTGTTAGTCCCATTAAATAATGAAGGAATTAAATTGAAGCTTGCCATTCCTTCCTCCGGACGATAGATGATACTGTCGATAAACCCGAAGCCTTCATCACATTCATTCTGAAAGAAGATCTTACCTCTCGGATTATTTTCAATAATTTTAAATTGTTGACTGTTCATCGGATAATCATAAACTACTCGCTCCGGGAGAAGAAAAGGGCGGGCATCCTCTATATCTGCGAACTTTGCAGAATTTAATGTTGAATTCTCAGCTACTGATCCGGATTCCAACTTGCAGGTGGCACTTGTCATTTCACCCTCAGCAAAATAATTCCCGTCACCATCGGTAAAAAGGATCTTAGCATTAGCATCGAATTGGCGGTAACTTTCCAATACTCTATTCATCCACCGCATTGCATTCCTTATAGGAGATATCCTGAAATTGTAAAGAGAAGTAGGATCAACAATGTTAACAGGTGCAGTAACATTCCCCTGCTCTATGTTTATAACACTTATGAGGGCTGATTGCACAGTGAGAGGCTGACTTAAAAAAGGAAAGAAAGTTGGTATTGTACTTTGTAAAAACCCTAACTCCAGTCCCTGCCCTGTGGTAATTACTGCTGATGTTATATTAAACAGTCCATTATTGTAAGCGGAACTGATCGTTATCTGAGTACCTACCACTGCCCAAGAAGGAAGCACAGTTAAACCACGTATTAGCACTCCGGATGTTCTGAACTTACCTCGGTATGATATCTGATTATCCCTTTTGCAACAACCAATGAATATATCTTTATCATACCTCCAATCCTTTGTATCATAGTTTCCTTTACGCCTGGTGATCTCCCATGCATAGCCACTTGAAATAAATTTGCTCAGTTTGGTCAGTTCGTTTTTTACACCACTGAGCATGGTCCGATAATTCCTCTTTGTAAGAAATTCATCAAGACCGGTATATTCTTCCGCCTCCCATTTAGCATACCCGAATTTGAATGTGCTGTATATTTCTTTCTCATAAGCCTCACGGGAAAGCTTATTGATCCCCGTACAGCTCATGATCACATTATTGCTATAGAAATACTCCCATGACTCAATACGTAGACGGTTAAAGCCTGCACGATTGGAGTCCGGCTCAATGCCCATCCCAATGTTGTGAATTGGTGCCAGTCCTTCAAACATATCAACTAATGAAACGGTACAGAGGTTTGTTTTACCGGGAATCTTATTCTCCTGCCGACGGATCCTCAAGCCATCTGTAATTACTTCAAGCGAGCCGCAACCATCAGCTCCATGCGCATAAGGAAAGCTGTCTGTTCTTCCAAAATATTCACTGTATGCTTTCAGTTTATTGTTGGTGATGGCCTCTGTAATTCTGCTTAGCGCCTCGTTGACCATAAACACTTTGGAGGTGGTCACTGGTGTTTTGGAAAGGTTAGATAATTTGAAATAGCTGTCAGGCTCATAGTTTATGGAAAAACTATCTTGACCAGTACTTATTGTTGAATTATATCTATAGTGATATACTGCATAGAACGCATAAAGTTGATCTCCTTTCGAGAGTACAAAACTGTTGTTTGTATAAGTCTGATTAAGATTGATTACGTTACCCGTTCCTACAGTTAAAAGGTCAGCTATACTAACATTAGAATAATATATATAATCAGAAGAAACCATTCCTGAAGCACCCTTCGGCAAGACCATCACAAGGAATCGTACGGAAATCTTATCGGTTTTAATAATGGTGATTTTTGCTTTTATATTGATATCAAGCTGACACGGGTTTGCGATTGAGTCGTAATTTGGAGTACCATCTTGAAAGTTGACAGTGGGGCTCATATCGAGAGGAGCAATGAACATATTGCTGCTTATGCCAGCGATAAGAAATCTATTGAGGCTGTTGCATCCTAAAGATCCTGCTGCCGTCAAAACACAATTGTATTTTGGCTGAAGTTCCGTGCCTGCATTCCCGATTTCAGAAGCAACTTGCTTATTAAAGGCTAGTTCCAGTGATCCAAAATCACTATTACCCTGTGTCGAACTATTTGCAGGAACACCTGGATTATTGTTTAATGGAGCACCCTGCACAGGTGTCCCATTATTTGCATCGTTAAGAAAATAATCTTGGATAGGAATCCCTTTACTGGGTAACACCAGATCGAACGGTAATTTATCATACGCAGGCAATGCGGTTACTTCATCAAAACCTAAAAGAGTTTCAAGATTTACCTTTTGATCAGACCTGTCTCGCAGATCTATAATGTCACCGGTCTTTTCTAAGAGAATTTTTACATAACATCGATCGCCACAGAAATATTTATATCGATTGAAATCAAACTTACCGCGGGTAAATTCCTGATAACCATTTCCACAATCTTCAGCAATCACTAAAGTCATGTTTCCCTGAGACCCATACTGTTCATACTCTGCTTTAAGCAGTTGCATAGCCTCACCATCAAACTCAAAAGTGTCTCCCTGAACATTGAAAAATAAACCATGCCAGTTAAGATCTCTCTTTACCTCCACCATATTATTATCAAAACCAACAGGCTCATCAACAACAGTAGCTACATTGTTCCGGTCGTATATGGTAAATCTCCAGATCATATTATGGCATTATAATTTTACTGTTCTTATATTCTCTCAAGCTGCTGCCGTTCCGGATAAAAGTGTGCAAACCGTTTCCGTCGATGGTATTATGTATCTGGGCCGGTGCAGGGATCACGCCTTTCATTTCGCCGGCTACTTCTTTTGCGAATAATTTATAATCGATTGCAGGCCCGGCAGAAGATGTTGATATATAGTCAGGGATCTTTGGAAAAGTGAAATCTCCTAAACGGTTAAACAGGTAATGTTCAAATTTGTCATTATTGATCGCTTCCAAGGCATCTTTCCATTTAGCAGTAGAATTTGCCTTGATCACACTTTCCCCGCGGCTGATCCATGCAGGTATGCTGTCAGAGGTTGTCGTTCCGGGACCTTGGATATCAACTTTACCGGTTTTAAAACGTGGAGTTGCCTGACTGTTGATTTGTGCTACCTGAATACCGGTAAGAATAGCAGCTAAGCCCATCAGGATAGGATTCGGAAATGCTTTAAGGACATTCAAGGCTCCCTGAATTATAGCTTCTTTTTTTCGTGCATCTTTCTCTGCATTGAAGGCCTGAGTTTTGGCCTGCTTTTCTCTTTGCTTATATTTTGCATCGATGTCAGCCTTTTGCTGTTCAGTAAGATTTTTATTATTTAGCTCCCGGGTCTTTGATTCTTCGATACCAGCCAATTCTTCAGCCAAGGCATTCTCCCTCTGCTGGCGACCATTTTCAAAAAGTAAATTGAGTGAAGCTTCTATAATCTGATAAGCAGCCTGAATAAGTTCCTGTCTTTTTGCAGCTTCCTTTTCGAGGTCCTGTGTTTTTTTCTCTTCTGTATTTTTATTATTCTCCAGATCCTTTTGACGAATCTGGTCTTTCACATTTAAAAGATTCTTTTCCAGTGCGGATACATCATTGCCCGCCGCTCGCTGAGCTGCGATCTGAGCCTCAAGCCGTGCCTTTTCATTATCAAGATTATTCCTTCCTGTTGATTCAATAATTTGTTTCCTGCGCGCTTCATATTCCTCTAATTTCAGCAGCCCTTTGTTATACATCCCTTCCAATTGGCCTAATCCCTGATCAAGATTATTCGCATTATTAGAATCCAGTTTTTTGTAGATCTCGTCAATACTTTTTATGGTTGCATCTGCCAGGTTCTTTTCATTCTCCATTTGGCGGGCAGCAAAATCTGCTGAATCTTTATCCAGCTTATCATTGTAAGAATTGATTAATGTATTTCGGGCAACAAGGAAAGCGGATTGAATCTTTAAGCGCTCACCTAAATATTTGTCTTCGATATTTTTAATTTCTGCACCGGTTAATCCTGCCTTACCCTTCGCTTCAGCTTCTTCAGCAATATTTATAGCCTGCTGTTTATCATAGTATCCCTGCAGAGCGATCAGGCGATCAGAATACATACCCTCAGAATTATCGGACAAAGCTTTGAAATATGAAGCTTCATCCTGCAACTGTCGGATCCTGATCTCGAATAATGCACGGGCATTTCTAACATCTATTTCCAGTTGCTTTGCGGCTCTTTCCTTGGATTTTT
>JBGTJG010000195.1:0-10130 GCA_041745235.1 Ferruginibacter sp.
AGAACGCCTGTCCCGATTCTATTGTATTCATTGTGCTGTTAATAGCACCATAGCTGCCGCTGCCCGGGGTGATGGTAAAGTTAGTGCCGTTCCCCACTTTGGTAAGTGTCTGGAAAGCGCCAAAACCCAGAGGCGCGGCTAAATTCGGATCCCATACTTTTATGTTTATGGCAGCGGCCCCGTTATCTGAATAGGTAAGTTTAGTAAGGTCTACAGCACTTGCATAAGGATTTCCGATTTGAATATAATTCGAGCCTGCCGGTATAGTTGTAGTATCTGTATTACCCTGTGCCAATGTGCCGCTCGTACGAAGCACGGTAGTTGTACCGTTTGGAGTTATACTCTGTGCACTCCTGTCTCCGCGTCCAAAAACCATATAGGCCTTTTTGGTCCGGATATCATAAGTAGTAGGATTCGTAATTGCAATATAAGCGGTACCGTTCCACCATTTTAAAGTAGGTTGAAGCGTATTGGCATCAAAGCCCTGGGCAGGGCCGCCGTTACCCGTAACCCAAACACCATAACCCGTACTTACGCCGACCCCGGGTGTCTGGCCTTCCATCCAGGAATTGTGCACCGTAAGTGTATCTGTCCCTTTTGTATTGATAGCAATAAAACGGAATTTACGGCCCGCTGATATATAACGCTGCACACTTGCTTTACCTACGATCCTGTTATTTATCAAAAGGCTGTTAGCAGTTATATCTTTAACGCTCGCAGTAACTGTTGCATTAGAAATTAACGTAAGGTTATCATTGGTAGTTAAGGTATTATTGGAATTAATAAACTCCACAAATCCTGTTACATTTAAGTTATTTGAGCCGCCTGAAGCTATTGAAGTAGCGCCGCCGCTGCTGAGCGTTAGGTTTTTTATAGTATTTGTGGAAAAGGTACTGCCTCCTACAGAGATACCGGTAGCTGCAAGGTTAAGGGTCCCGTCAGTCATATTAAGTGTACCGCTGTTGCTAATGGTACCAAAAAGTCTGAGTACTCCCGAACCGGTAACGTTTAAGGTAGCACCTGATGCAATAGTCAGATTAAGTACGGATTGAGTAAGGCTTATAGTCGGTGAAGTAGCTGTACCGGAAGGAATTAACGCATTTGTAGTAGACGTAGGTACACCGCCGCACCAATTAGCTGCTGTTGCCCATGCTGTTGTACCGCCCACCCAGATGCGAGTTGTGCCGGAAGCAGTAACAGTTAAAGTTTTAAAAGCCGATACGGGGCTGTTACATCCTGTACCTACAGTATAAGTTATATCCGTTGTACCTGCGGTCATCGCAGTTACAAGGCCGGAAACAGCATTTACAGTAGCAACGCCCGTATTTGTACTGGTCCATGAACCGCCTGTGCCCGTAGTAGTATAGGTAGCAGTTCCGCCTGTACACAAACTTGAGGTACCGCTTATGGTGCCGGCAGAAACATTCGGACTTACGGTGAGCGTAAGAGTTGAAACACTGGCCGTACAGGGAGAATTAGATATCGTCCACGCAAGAGTATAAGCCCCTGCAACTGCCCCTGATGCGGCCGTAGCAGTACTGCTCGGTGATGTACCCGATGAAGAAAAACTGATATCACTTGTAAGGCCACCGCCCGGTGCTGCCGTACATGTCCACTGGCCTGTGCCCGATGTAGGGGTACTCCCGCCCAAGGCAGCGGTTGTAGCTCCTTTACAAACGGTTTTATCACCGCCGTTCGTAGATAGTGTCGGTGGCTGTACTATGGTATAGGTAGCTGCACTTGTTCCTGTTGCCGCGCCTACGGTTACACTGACTGTACCGGTAGTCCCCGCAGCGATTACGGCTACTATTTGTGTACCGGTATTAGATGTGATGCTGCTTACTGCTGTTC
Source organism: Ferruginibacter sp. (assembly GCA_041745235.1). Taxonomy (GTDB): domain Bacteria; phylum Bacteroidota; class Bacteroidia; order Chitinophagales; family Chitinophagaceae; genus Ferruginibacter. Next base: position 1,852 of record JBGTJG010000195.1, read on the forward strand.
CCCCTATTTTCACATTGGGAGCAGTAGCACCGGTAAAATTTGTACCGTTAATAGTTATAGATGATATTGAAGCACAACCGTTGGCTGCGCCAAGACCTGTTATTTTGGGCGCAGGAACCAGTTCCCCTGTAGACAATAATACTGCACCGGCTATCCCGTCAAAAGTTACCTGATCCAATTGGGCAGCAGTAAGGCCGGCGGCAGTAGTTCCCACAAAGATCTCTCCACCCGTTCCTGAAACACCGACTGTTCCGGTCCACCCTGTAATATTTAATGTCCCCGTCCAGGTTAATGCATTGCTTGAAGCAAATGAAAGGATATGAGCCCCTGTTCCTAAAGCGATCGTGGAAGAAGCCGTCAGGGAGAGTTGGCGTGTGCCTGCACCTACTGTTTGGGAAAATCCGGTGGTAGCCCCAGTTTTTAATGTGCCGCCGTTTAAAGTTACGTTACCTGTAGTGGCTAAAGTGTTCGCTAAACCGCAGGTGAGCGTACCGCCCGTGATGGTAGTACCGCCCGTATAAGTATTAACAGCGGATAAGGTGAGTTCTCCTGTTCCTGTACCGGTCTTATTCAGATTTTTATTTGCTCCTGTAATAATAGAACTGATTGTAATGCCACCAGTACCTGAAATATTGATTATCGGATTGGCAGCGGTTCCCAATACTACATCCATGTCTCTGTTTCCCCCGTTAACAGTAGGGACTAGCGAAAATAATTGAGAAGAATTGTTTGACAGAATGGTATTAGCTACAGAATTTATAGTCGTACCATTTAATGTGAGAGTTGTGCTTGAACCTCCACTACCGGCAGTGCCGATGGATAATAGAGTTGTGGTACGAGCTGACGTTACCTCAATACCGCCTGTAGTGGCATCTGCTTTCATATCAACAAACCCGAATCCCGTAGGAGTATTTGCAAATTGAGCAATAGCTGTGGTTCCGGGAGCCCCGGAAGGTGACCAGTTTCCGGCAGTTCCCCAAGGTTGTGTACTCGTAGCATTATTCCAAACACTCTGCCCCAAAGCCGTACCGTTGCTTAAAGCAAAAAATAAAAGAAGAACAGCAGTAATGCGACCCGGAACTTTTATCCCAAATAATAAAAAATCAGCAGATGGCATCTTCATGTAAAATATGTTAAAATTTATGTATTATTTATTTTAAAAATAAGTACCTTAATTTCGGCAAAGTTAAGTGTTTTCACTTACAACAATATCATGCCACTTATGTATATGTACTTATTGAAGATATACGTACAACAGCCCTTAAAAGTTTTCAAAAGAACCGGTTTATAAGATGAAAGCCTTACTGTCAAGCTTTTATGTTTCTACCCTTCACCAAAGTAAAGAGACGACCGATATCCTATTTTTTTCCACAGAATATACAGGTGAGAACATTACTCACTCCGTAAGGAGGAATTTATTCTTTCCGTGATGCAGATACAGCTAGCGAACATCCATATTAACGGAGGCAATGGGGAGATATTCAGAGATATTTAATCAATAATGCTGGATAAATAAGATAACAGGAAGCCCATATAGGTTGCATCGATACCTGACGGTTTTATATCGAGGTGTTTTCGATACAACTTATTCAGAAACGATCTGTATGGTTACCCGCTTCCCCTCTGCAGAAGTAACAACAAGTTGGTAAACTCCTGCAGCAAGCTTATTCCTCAAGGTTATTTGCTTCACTTCATTATTGCTCTGCAGATTCACTTGCTCAGTATATACTTTTTGGCCCGCGGTATTGATAACATCCAATGTGTATTTTCCTGCAGCCTTATGCTCAAAATGAACGGAAACAGTCATTCCTGTTATAACGTTAGGGTTTATTGAGATCATACCTTCTTTCACCATACTGCTCACTTTCACTATGGCAGTTTTTTGTATGCTGCCATTACTGCCTACAGCGCTTATACGATAATAATTGTCTGTACTCAGCGGGTTTACGTCTGTGTACAGATATCCTGCACTGCCGCCGGCATTATTTGAAGGCGCAGTGTTACCCAACACCCTGAAAGTTCGGCCATCGCCGCTGCGCTCCGTTTCATAATGAGCAATGTTCAGCTCATTCTCCGCCTGCCATTTCACATCTATATTCCCGTCCGTTTTCCGGTTTGCTGAGATGCCTGTTATGTTCACCGGCAGTACACTCGCGGGTTTAAATACGATCCTGAACCTGTTTGCCGCAGAAGATGCAGCATCAGCAGTTACCGAGAAATCTGCTGTTATGATGCCATTGAGATCAAGCAGTGTGCTCGTACCGAGGTAAAGGTCCTCTAAGTGGGCAGATCTCCCCGGCTCATCCATATTCTCCAGGGTAAAGGTCCAGCGGTAATCTTTTACCTGCATGTTGGCCATATTTATTTGCACCGTATCATCAGCCGCAGGCTCATTCCGGTACTCCACAGTAAGCAATTCACCGCCTTTTTTCACCGCTATATTATTATTAGCGTTATCCAACTTTCTTGCATCATCAGGATCTGCAGCGGTATTGTATGCCGGATCAAAGTGAACCATTAACCCGTCCAAAACAGTAGTTACATTTGATGCTAGTCTTTCCGAAAGAACGCCCAGGATTTTCCCCTCCTGCCCCGCGATACGAAACACATTATTTAATTTAGGAGTTTTGGCCCGCTCGTTAAAGCTGATATTACGACTCGATCCTGATCCCTGGATAAAGAACGCCTGTCCCGATTCTATTGTATTCACCGTGCTGCCCATAATACCATAGCTGCCACCCCCCGGTGTAATAGAAAAATTATTTCCGCCCCCTGCTTTTGTAAGGGTCTGAAAAGCGCCAAAACCCAGAGGTGCGGCTAAATTCGGATCCCATACTTTTATGTTTATGGCAGCGGCCCCGTTATCTGAATAGGTAAGTTTAGTAAGGTCTACCGCACTGGCATAAGGATTTCCGATTTGAATATAATTCGAGCCTGCCGGTATAGCTGTAGTATCGGTATTGCCCTGTGCCAAAGTGCCGCTCGTACGAAGGACGGTAGTTGTACCGTTAGGAGTTATACCCTGTGCACTCCTGTCTCCGCGTCCAAAAACCATATAGGCAGTCTTGGTCCGGATATCATAAGTGGTAGGATTTGTAATTCCAATATAAGCGGTACCGTTCCACCATTTGAAAGTAGGTTGAAGCGTATTGGCATCAAAACCCTGGCCGGTGCCGCCGTTACCCGTAACCCATAAACCAAAGCCCGTACTTACGCCCACCCCGGGTGTTTGGCCTTCCATCCACGAATTCTGTACCGTAAGCGGAGCCGTGCCTTTTGTATTAACCGCAATAAAACGGTATTTACGGCCCGCAGGTATAAAACGCTGCACACTTGCTTTACCTATGATGGTGTCACCGGTAAGTGTACCGTTAGCAGTTCGGTCTTTTATGCTTGCCGTGACGGAAGCATTGGAAATTAAAGTGAGGTTATCATTAGTACTGAAGGTATTATTGGAAGTAGTGAACTCCACAAATCCTGTTACATTTAAGTTATTTGAGCCGCCTGAAGCTATTGAAGTAGCGCCGCCGGCACTGATTGTCAGATCTTTAATGGTATTTGTGGAAAAACTGCTGCCTCCCACGGAAACACCTGCAGCGGCAAGATCCAGCTTACCGTCCGTCATATTAAGTGTACCGCTATTAGTGATTGCACCAAACAATCTGAGGATGCCCGTACCGCTAACGGTTAAAGTAGCACCTGATTGAATATTGATATTGAGTACAGAAGCTGTTGTACCGGTGGTTATTGTGGGCTGAGGGCTACCGGAAGGTATTATCACATTTGAAGTAGAGGTTGGCACTGCTCCTCCGCACCAATTGGTACCGGTCTCCCATGCTGTAGTGGATCCTACCCACGTAAAGGCTACGTTAATAATCGTAAAAGAAGCAGCACTTGTACCCGTAGCAGCACCTACTGTTACAGAAACTGTACCCGTAGAAGTACCCGCACCGATTACCGCTACTATTTGTGTGCCCGTATTAGAGGTGATGCTGCTTACTGGTGTACCGCCAATCGTTACATTGCCTGCAGTAGCACCTGTAAAATTTGTACCGTTGATAGTAATTGAAGAACCTACACACCCACTGCTTGCGCCAAAACCACTTATAGTAGGTCTGGGTACCAGCTCCCCGGTAGTTAATAACATTGCGCCGGCAGCACCGGCAAAAGTAATTTGACTCAATTGGCCAGCGGTGAGGCCCCCATTAGTGGTTCCTACAAAGATCCTTCCGCCCGTACCCGCAGTACCGGCATTACCGGTCCAGCCGGTAATATTAAGTGTGGTAGCCGCCGTCCAGCTTACCCCATTGCTTGCAGTAAAGGTTAATGTGTGAGCCCCTGTACCTAAAGCAATAGTAGAAGATGCGGTGAGTGCCAATGTACGTGCCGTAGCTGCCTGGCCAAATCCGGCAGTAGCACCTGTCTTCAAGGTTCCACCGGCCAAAGTAACATTGCCGGTTCCCGGTAATGTGTTAGCTAAACCGAATGTAAGTGTACCGGCTGTAATGGTAGTACCGCCGTCATAAGTATTTAAACCTGATAAAGTCAGTTCACCTGAACCCGCTCCCGTTTTATTTAAATTTTTACCTGCTCCTGATATAACTGAGCTGATGGTAATGCCACCGGTACCCCCAATATTTATTATCGGATTAGCAGCAGTTCCCAATACTATATTCATGTTTTTGTTTCCCCCATCCACAGTAGGCACCAAGGAGAGTAATAAACCTGAATTATTGGTAAGTATAGTATTAGCAACTGTATTTATAGTAGCGCCGTTTAACGTAAGTGTTGTATTTGAACCTCCGGAACCTGCAACGCCAATGGATAAAGGAATTGTTGTACGACCTGAAGTTACCTCGATACCCCCTACTATGGCATTGGCCTTCATGTCTACGTAACCTAACCCCGTCGGATTATCTCCAAATTGAGCATAAGCTGTAGTTCCCGGAGCACCAGAAGGTGTCCAGTTTCCCGCAGTTCCCCAAGGTTGTGTTGAAGTAGCATTGTTCCAAACACTTTGACCGAAAGCAATACAGTTGGATAATGCAAAAAATATAATTGTAAACGCTACTTTGAGATTATATTTCTTTGTATTATTATATAAAGGCGTAGAAATATATTTCATAAGAAGGAGAATTTAAATGCACAAATAGTAAAATTTACTAATAATAAATTTCATTTAAGCAAATATAAGTATTAGTACTTATTGTAGATTTAAATTAACATATAAGAAATACTAGTATTAATACTTAGTACTACGCAATTATACAGCCGCAAGATATACGCCGGAATAAGCAAATTAGGATTCGCAGAGATTCATACTAACCCAAATGGAGCTGAAATGCTGCAAGTATTATTGAGAAAGTAAAGGGGATCACTGAATTATGCAGTCAGAAAAAGTTTGAGCAGGTAGAATGCACAGATGCGAATATGCTGAAGAGACAGGCGGAAAAAAGAAAGATTTAAGGTAACCCTACAGATATGTGCTTTTTACGACTATCGTAGCATTTTTTAGCTGCTAAACCAACAGCTCCAACGATAAGAACAATGACACCGTCATCGATGGGACAAGCAGGATCATCAGGATCACAATTGGGGTCTTGCCCGAATACATAAGCAGGAAGGAAACTGAAAGCCAGAATCAAAATAAAAGTAAATTTACGAATCCCGGTTTTCATTTAAAAATATAATTACAAAGATACATAATTTCTAAAAGTCATAGAAAAGTCACAGAAACTTAACATAATGATGTTGTTAAAATAAAGGAAAATGAATTTTAACTTTATATCATAAAATCAGCCTTGCCTATAAGAGCAAGTGTTTGTCGGATGGTTACACAGCTAATTACGAAGGAAAGGATACTTAGGATTGTGACTGCTTAGCTGTTTTGCTGAAACTTATCTCGTTTCAATACAATTACACTTTCCATGCCGATACATTAATAACGGGCCTGAAAACACAGCTTTCGTTTAATATTAACTAACAATCACCGGAAAAGATTTAGGTTCAAAGTAAATCACCCTTTAGGTTGGGTTTAAAGTAAGATGTTACACGATATATATTATATATTAGTAACATGAAATGCTTATAATTACCTATCACAAATAGTTGAAGCAAATGAATATTTCAAACCGCTTTCTTAATAAATAAGAAACCAATTCTAATCATTTTTTATTATGGCCCATAGCGGATTGTTTCATGGCAGTGGAGCTTTCTTTTCCGAGATATAAATCCATTTTACCCTGTATCAAATAAATTAAAGGCGTAAGGAGGATTGCAATAATAAATTTATAAGCGTAATTAACCATACAAATGGCAAGCACCTTGGGCATACTCCAGCCCTTGCCGATATAAAAGGCAATAAAAAGGACAATAAAAGAATCAACCAATTGGGAGATAAGGGTAGATCCCGTCGCCCGCAGCCATACCTTCTTCTCCCCCGTAATTTTCTTTATCTTATGAAAAACGGTTACATCTACCATCTGACTTATTAAAAAAGCGGCAATGCTACCAAGAATTATCCACATGCCCTGGCCGTAAACCGCATTAAAGGCATTTCCCATGTTTGGCACACCTGCTTCTGAAGCGCTGCCATACCAGAAGTCTGCACCGGGAACGCTCATTGCCATATAAAACATCAGGAAGGCATATGCTATAAGTGCAACAGCGATATAGGATATACGCCTTACTGCTTTGGGCCCGTAATATTCATTTACAATATCTGTTATAACAAATTCCAAAGGCCACAGTAAAACCCCGCATGTAAGACTGAGCGCAAGGCCGGATTCGCCAAATAAGGTGAAGTTGAGTGGTGAAAAGCCGAAAATTTTTTCCAAAGAAAAAATTTTCCCGCCGATGCATTCTGCAATCAAAGCATTGGCTACAAAAAATGCCGTGATTGCAATAAATAATCTTGTGGATTTGTCATTTAGTAATGTAAGGCTCATAGCAAGGAGGTTAGTTGGTTAGCAGTCACGCAAAGCAAAGAAGCTAAAATACAAAGGACGCAAAGATTATCAGAATCTTGAGATGAAATGATACCACACCTGCACGGGCAACAGCAACAAATTAAACCAAATGATAAAGCGGGAAACAGGAACAGGCCGGCGAATCGATTTGCGGAAAAGGATAATGAAAACGAATGCAGCATTGAGTAAGATGGCTAAAAAGCCGAATACTACTATTGTTCCCTCTAAAGCAGGCAGTGGAATCACATTATCATTAATGCCGGATTTTCTGTAATTCATTTCTACAATTCTGAGTACTGCAGAGATGATGAAACAAATGTTACTGATGAAAACTATTTTGGAAAAGAAGCGCATAGAAAGTATAGTTAGGCTAATGAAATGCAAAATCCCAACAGAGAGTCATTGCGAGCCGCTGTTGAAGTTTAAAGCTTATATAATTCCCGGCGAAGCAATCTCATTCCCACCTACTCAATGTATTCCCATACATCCCGCAAAGATGAGAGCGGATGAGATTGCTTTGCCGGCCACCTCTCACAATCGGAATTTTAAAATCGGCTCGCAATGACCCGGTGGTAGTTTTTTAATTTCATTCCACGATTTTCCGGTTCCAATCACTTGCAGTATTCCAATTTTCAACATTGAACCATCTTTCATCATTCAATCTTCCACACCTAACCTTTCCCTTTCCCCCATCCAAACCAATCATTACCATTAGCATAAAGCATAAGAGCCAGCAAAATGATCATTCCGCCTATCTGTGCATACTCCAGGAATTTTTCACTGGGCTTGCGTTTTGTTATCATTTCATACAAAGTAAACATCACGTGCCCACCATCGAGCGCAGGGATCGGAAGTAAATTCATAAAGGCAAGTACAATAGAGAAGAAAGCTGTGATGTTCCAGAACTGCTCCCAGTCCCAACCCGTACCCGAGAAAACAGATCCCATAGATTTAAAACCGCCTACACCTTTATAAGCACCGGTAGAAGGCGTGAAAATGAGTTTAAACTGCTGAATATATTCACCAAGTTTGGCACCTGCCAGCATTACTCCTGCAGGCAGCGCTTCGAAAAAAGAATATTTAGTATGCTGCACTTTAAAGTATCCGAGGCTATCCATTTGTTTAGCTGCGAGGATTGTAGGGTTAATCTTTCCTTCTGCAGAAACCTTTACAGGAATTTGCATTAGTGAACCGCTCCGTTCTACAGTAAGCAGAACCGTATCATTCTTTTTAGAATCGAAATAAGCCGCTGCATCATCCAAAAAATTTACAGGAACGGAATCTGCTTTTACAATTTTGTCCCAATATTGC
>JBGTJG010000196.1:0-3112 GCA_041745235.1 Ferruginibacter sp.
GAACTTCAGGTGTAATTACCTACGACGAAAATTTTGTGCCCGTTGTGGCGCCAATGTACACGGCGCATATGATCAAAAAATTCGGCGAGCCGAGAAAAAAAGATGAAGAGCTTACACAATACCATAAGGATCTGGCTTCATCTGTGCAGGCCGCTACAGAAAGAGTAATTTTTCATATGCTGAACCACCTGCACAAAACAACAGGATCGGAAAATGTATGTATAGCCGGCGGTGTAGCACAAAACAGCGTGGCAAACGGAAAAATTACAAGAAATACCGGGTTCAAAAATGTGTACATTCCTTCCGCAGGTCATGATGCCGGCATATCTATGGGAGCCGGGCTTTATGTGCAGCATCAGCAGCTCGGTATGAAAAGAACCTTTATTGATTCTGCTTATACAGGCAGCCGTTTCACTAATGAAGAAATAAAAATTGCTGTGGCAAAACACGATTTGCAATATGAAGAACTTGCAGATGAAATTTTGTTCGGGCGAATAACCGACCGTTTGATAAACGGTGGCGTAGCAGGGTGGTTCAGCGGCAGGGCAGAGTTTGGCCCGCGTGCCCTTGGTGCGAGATCTATCATTGCAGATCCCCGCAGAAACGATGCAAAAGAGATACTTAACCTTAAAATAAAACGGCGGGAGAGCTTTCGCCCCTTTGCGCCTTCTATCCTTAAAGAATATGCGGACGAATTTTTTGAAATAAGCGAGCCTGTGCCTTTCATGGAAAAAGTATTTCCCATAATAAAAGACAGGCAAAAAGAAATTCCCGCGGTTACACATGCTGATGGCAGCGGCCGTCTTCAAACAGTAGATAAAAATATTTCTCCCCGCTACTACGGCCTTATTGAAAACTTCCGGCAAAAAACCGGTATCCCTATTCTCCTCAACACTTCTTTCAACGAAAATGAACCCATTGTAAACACCCCTGAAGAGGCTATTCAATGTTTTTTAAGAACAAACATGGATATGCTGATCATGGAAAACATATTAATAGAGAGAAAATAATAAGTCTAAAAAGTGTATTTGAAAAACTTAAGTAACTTTACTGACTTTTATCTTGTGCTGTCAGAGCTATTTAAGTAGAAAGTATTTGGTAGTCAAAGGTTTATAACCATGAAGATATCTCTTATTACAGTAACATATAACTCTGAGAAATATCTTTCTCATTGTATTGAATCTGTGCAAAGGCAAAGTTATATTGATCTTGAGCATATTATCATTGACGGAAAGTCAACGGATAACACAGTTTCCATTATAAAAAAATATGAGGCGGGGATAGCTAAATGGGTATCAGAATCAGATAAAGGAATGTATGATGCTATTAATAAAGGTATGGATATGGCAACGGGTGAAGTAATAGGCATTTTAAACAGTGATGATATTCTGGTTTCAGCAGATGTTATATCTTCTATTGCTCAAACTTTTAAAGAACAAAATGTAGATTCCGTATATGGGGACTTGGAATATGTAGATCAGGAAAACACAGATAAGATATACCGGGTTTGGAAAGGCAGAAAATACCGGCGTAATTTGTTTAAGACCGGATGGATGCCGGGACATCCTACTTTTTACATTAAGAAAGAACTTATAAACAAATACGGGGGCTACGAAAGTCATTATTTCACTGCTGCGGATTATGAATTTATGGCCCGCTATCTTTTTAAGCATAAAATATCATCATTTTACCTTCCTCAGCTTATTGTAAAAATGCGACGGGGTGGTGCGAGTAATAAAAGCATAAACCAACGCCTGCGGGCAAACAGGCGGGATTATCTCGCAATGAAAAAAAATAATATACCGCTGCCATTTGTAGTTTCTATTCTGAAACCATTATTAAAAATTCACCAATACAGCATCCGAAAAAACTTCGGTATATTTTAAATGTTTTCCATCTTCAAAAAAAAACCGCTCATTTCATCAGGAGGAATATTTCCTTTTTCTGCTGATATGCATTCTCACATTCTTCCCGGAATTGATGATGGCGCTCCTGATGCGGCAACCTCTCTGATACTGATTAAAGGATTAATAGCAGCCGGTATCACCAGTGCCGTTGCTACGCCCCACATCATAGGTGACCTTTACCGTAACAACAATGAAACGATCGCAAATGCATTGGAAATTACAAAAAATGCACTGAAAGAAAATCAAATTGATTTTAAGATAAAGGCTGCAGCAGAGTATATGATGGATGATTATTTCCTTGAGCTCTTGCGCACAAAAACACCGTTATTGCCTATCAAAGATAACATTGTGCTTACGGAATTTTCTTATGCTGAAAAGCCGTCGAACGTGGAGCAGATAGTTTATAACATCATTACTGAAGGGTACAGGCCTATCCTTGCTCACCCCGAACGATATGGTTACTATCATGATGATTATCAAAAATACCATTACCTGAGCGAACTTGGGTTTTTACTTCAGATAAATCTGCTCTCCGTAACAGGATATTACGGAAAATCAGTTGCTAAAGCGGCGGCATATATTTTAAAGGCCGGCCTCGCAAGCTATGTCGGAACAGATCTGCACCATGAGCGACATTTAGCGGAAATCAATCGTCCCGCCAATCATTCACTTATTGTTTCATCTTTTTCAGGGAAAATAATGAATGAAGAAATGGCATTTTAATTCATAAAAAAAGCATCCTGTTAAGGATGCTCAGGAAGAATTAAGTATTTAAAAAGATCATATCAATTAAATCTTCTCTTAGACGTCATGGTGCGGGAATTTCTCCTTGCATTCCAGAGGTCTACTGCACCGAAAGTACGGTGTTGCTGTGGCTGACGCAATACGTGTACCGCCAGTGTTTCTTTTGTTTCTTTAGTTAATTCTTTCATCTGCTGTTTGTTGATGGGTACTATTAAACCCATTGTGTCATTTTTCATATATCTGTGTTTTATTTCCTTAATTAATGTTTCCCGGTTGGGAGGGCTGAAAGTGAGTCCTGACGGTGGGGAAAAGCAAACTGTAGCTCTTTTGAGAGAAGCAAATACTGAATTGCGCCGCAAAGGTATGAAGGTACAGTTCAGCGGCAAAGCACAATGATGTTATTCGGGCAATTTTGTGTACAAACGGTTTGGACTGTTTATTGACGGAAAGAAAATATATTT
>JBGTJG010000197.1:0-5776 GCA_041745235.1 Ferruginibacter sp.
ACCGGCTCAGGTTCAAACAATTATTTAACGATAAAATCACTAACTGATCCGCTGACTGTTTCACCCTCAAACGGGACGGTTTATAATCCGGGTCAAACCATCGGAAACGGAACGGTTGTGAGTTATAATTCAACAACTTCATTTGTCGCAACGGGACTAACGACCTCCACCCAATATTATTTTTATGTTTTTGCTGCAAATACCGGTTGCACAGGGGAGCCTTTTTACAGTTCATCACTGACGGGTAATTCTACTACTACCAATGTGGCGGGTGGAATTCCTTCCGGGTACTATTCAAGTGCCTCCGGTACTTGCCAGCCACTGAAAACGGCTTTGCGTAATATTACAGCCAACGGTGCAGGGGTGATCAGCTATGCGGACTTGTATACTGCTTATCAATACACAGATCTTCACAGGAATGATGCAAATACAGCGGATATTATTTGGGATATGTATAGTGATAATCCCACCGGGGCTGAGCCTTATACATATACTTACGGAACAAATGAATGCGGCAATTATAACAGTGAGGCAGATTGTTATAACCGAGAGCATTCTACGCCGGCGTCCTGGTTCAGCGACGCCTCCCCTATGTATACTGATATTCATCATGTATTCCCCACTGATGGTTTTGTAAATAATATCAGATCTAATTACCCTTACGGGGAAGTTGTAACAGCTACTAAGACTACCCTGAATGGCAGTAAGCTTGGTACCGGTTCAAATTTCGGCTACAGCGGTATTGTCTTTGAGCCTATAACTGCTTATAAAGGCGATTTTGGAAGAGCGAGCCTGTATATGGCCACTCGTTATGAAAATGAAATTATATCTAATAACTGGGCTTCTAACAGTACAGCCAATGCAGTATTCTTAAGCACAACGGATGAACCTGATGCAGCTAAAAGAAAATTACAGATCTATGATGCCTGGTATTTAAGAACAATTTTTAAATGGCTCGATCTGGATCCTGTCAGTCAAAAAGAAATTGACAGAAACAATGCTGTTTATTATCAAACAAATCAGACAAATCGTAATCCTTACATAGACCACCCGGAATATGCTGCAATGGTATTTCAATGTACAGGGCTTTTACCTGTTACGATAGTAAACTTTACTGCACAAAAGAACAACGAGTCTGTCTTACTCAAATGGTATGCTACTTTTGAAACGTCCTTTAAGCAATATGATGTTGAAAGAAGTAGAGACGGTATCACCTTCAGTAAAATAGGGGAAGTAGCAGGTAGGAATCTTTCTGATTATAATTTTACAGATATTGATTTACCCAGGGGTTCCGTTGTTTACTATCGCCTTAAGATGATTGATCTTGACGGAAAATTTGAATACAGTAAGATCGTTTCGGTAAGGCTTAATAATAATTTTTTCAATGCTATTGTTTACCCCAACCCAACATTCGGAAAATTGAATATAAAATTGGATCAGGCATTATCATTCGCAGGAACACTGAGTATCGCGGATGTTACCGGTAGGTTGGTAAAACAGCAGAGTGTTTCTTCCGGTACACTTAATATAGGGCTTGATGTAAGTAATCTGTCCGGAGGAAGGTATTTTATAAAGATCATTACCGGGAATGAGGTGATCAATCAATCGTTTGTTGTAATAAAATAATCAGAAATTAATTATAAAAGCCCTGCATTATGCGGGGCTTTTTGTTTGCAGCATTTATACAAACCCTTTCAATAATTTTGAGCCATGAGAAAGCTATTCTTTTTATTGTTGATGTTTTTCGCTATGCATTCTTCAGCACAGCAAACCCGTTTTGAAAAAAGCAACGGAAAAGAAACACCAACCTACTTTGAAATAATCGATTTTTACAAAAATCTTGATAAGGCTTATCCTTTAATTACTATGAAAGAAGGCGGGCCAACTGATGCCGGTTACCCGTTGCATACCGTGATGGTGAGTAACGATAATTCTGCTGATCCTGCGGCGTGGCACAAAAAGAATAAAGCAGTTATCATGATCATAAACGGCATACACCCCGGCGAGCCGGATGGTATAGATGCAAGCATGATGCTCGTGCGGGATATTAAAAATAAAAAGATCATGCTGCCGGATAATGTTGCGTTGGCAATAATTCCGGTTTACAATATCGGCGGTTGTCTCAACAGAAACTCCACAACAAGGGTAAATCAGAACGGCCCGGCTGAATTCGGCTTCCGCGGCAATTCGCAGAACCTGGACCTGAACCGTGATTTTACGAAGAACGACAGCAAAGAGTCCAAATCCTTTGCACAAATTTTTCATTGGCTTAACCCTGATATTTTTATAGACAACCATGTAAGTGACGGTGCAGATTATCAGCATACGATGACGCTCATCACAACTCAATATGATAAGCTCGGACCGGTGGCAGGACCATGGCTGCGTGATGTTTTTGAGCCGCAAATCTATGCAGGCATGAAAGAAAAAAAATGGGACCTCATCCCGTATGTGGATTTTGACGGCCCTGATCCTAAGAACGGGATAACCATGTTTAATGAAACGCCGCGGTACAGCTCCGGCTATGCAGCGCTCTTCGGCACATTTTCATTTGTTCCTGAAACACATATGCTAAAACCTTATGCGGACAGGGTCCGGTCTACTTATGACCTGATGTTCACATTTATAAACAAAGCATCTGCAAACGCTGCGGCATTAATTGCAAAAAGAAAAGAAGCTGCGAGGGCAATGCAAATGCAAAAACAGTTCCCCCTGCGGTGGCTTTTGGACCGTAGCAAAAACACCACTGTCATGTTTAAAGGATATGAACAGGACACCACAATCAGTGAAGCTACGGGATTGAAAAAAATGTTTTACAACCGGAATAAACCTTTCACCGGGGAAGTAAAGTTTTTTAATCATTATACGCCCGGCAACAGTATTGAAAAACCAAAGGCTTACATTATTCCCGCCGGATGGTATGAAGTAATAGAAAGATTGCAGATCAATGGTGTGGTTATGAAAAAGATACCTGCCGATACTTTCATTTCTGTAGGCGTCTACCGGATAGAGGAATATAAAAGCAGGACGACACCATATGAAAAGCACCATGCCAATTATGGCGTAAAGGTTTCAAAATCTAATGAAAGGCTTCGTTTCCTAAATGGTGACTATCTGATAGAAATGAATCAACCTGCAAATCGGTACATAATTGAAATGCTGGAACCTACCGGCGATGACAGTTTCTTTGCCTGGAATTTTTTTGATGCAATTTTGCAGCAGAAAGAAGGATACAGTGATTATCGGTGGGATGAGATAGCTGGAGAAGTTTTAAAAAAAGACCTTGCACTAAAATTAAAATTAGACGCTAAAAAACTTGCTGAACCGGAATTTGCGAAGAACAGCAATGCAATTCTGAATTATATTTATAAAAACTCCGTGTATTATGAGAAGGCTCATATGAGGTGTCCTGTTTACAGAGTGGAGTAATTGTTTTTCTTTTTTTTGACATACCATAATGCAAATAATAAATTGGGCACAAATCCCATCCATGCATCAATCATATAAAGTGTGAGCGGCGGAAAATCAAACGTGTTAGCAAGAATAAGTTTCCATGTTCTTAAAGTAATAGCAGACCATGTAAGTGCATAGCTGAGGATCATAAATTTTCTGTGGGAAATAAAATCTCTTTTTTTTATAGCCACTACTCCTTTATAAGTAAAATAAAACCAGAGCAGGTCTAAGATTATAAATGCGATCCGAGTAGGCCAATGACCGTTTGCATAAAATGCTATGATCATGCCTGCAGGGAAATTAATAAGCAAAATATCGTATGCATACAACTTTCCCATAAGACGATGCACATTGCGATATTTCCTTAAAATAAAACCCGAGAATTGGGTGAATCCAGCGATAAGCGTAAAAATGCTGCTGAAAACATGAATGTAAAAGGCTGTCTTCCAAAAGGTGTTGTTAATATAATCCTGTTTAACAGAGAGAAAACCTGTGCTGTCATCAAAAGCCAAATAACGGGCAATTATCCGCAGCATTAGAAAAGTACCAATGCACAGCATTAAATATATAAAAGTAAGCTTAAAAAAACCTGTGTCGTTTTTTGATAACTTTACTCCTACTTTCTCACCGGTTAACAATGACATAAATAAAGTTATGAAGAAACTTATACCCTTATTTTTTGCATCCTGCATTATTATGTATTCCTGTAAAAGCAATACTTCAACAACAGGTCTAATTAAACCTGACACTGAGAATATAGCGGAAGTATCTGTAGCAAAAGTGAGTGAGATAGACGGTTTATGGACAGGTGTTTTTGATAAATCATCTGAAGATGAAGCATTAGAGAAAAAAGCACAGGATTTTGAAGAAGCATATTACAAAAAGAAAGAAAAACCGGGTGGAGAGGAGGAGTATGAAGAAGAAGAATTCATCACCAACATCAATTACATTCCGGCAAACCTTCGTAAAGCATACTATATGGAACCATTGAATGGTTATTATACTTGGAAAGGGCCTAATAAAATTTCAGTGATTATAATTGGCCTCAATGATTCGGGGCAGGTGATTGGCACAAGTGTTTGCGCAGGTAATGAAAGACTGCTTAGAGGAAAATACAGTAAAACAAAAGATGGCTTCACAGCTGAACTAAAAGAACCGGGCGATGATAAAAATGACGGTATATTTAATCTAAATTTTAATACAGCTTCTGATGAAGCTACAGGAACTTGGACGTCCTTCAACGGCGATGTAAAAAACTGCCATCTTAAAAAGAAACGTTTCCAATATTCATCTGAAGCAGGGAAAATTTCGGGCTTTAGGCAAAAAAATAAAGATGGATGGGTGGAGTTCAAAAAGAACCCTTCCTCAGACCTTCTTTCTACAAAAGATGTAGAAAATCTTACCAAGCCTGAGCTTACTATATTGCGCAATTTAATTTATGCAAGGCACGGTTATACATTTGCGAGCGCTTCGCTCCGTAACTACTTTGAACGAGAACAATGGTATATTCCTTTCAGCAAAGACATAAGAGCCAATCTGACAGAACTAGAGAAGAAAAACGCTGAAAAATTAAAAAGTTATGAGAAGTATGCTTCTTCTGCTTATGATGAATTCGGACGCTGATTTCGAACCAATTTGCACACAGCTCAAGAGCGGCGGGATAGCAACGGCACCGGAGCGTAGCGCAGGTACAGTGAATAGCCCGGACAAATGCTGATCAGCGAACTTCCGCCCACCGCCCCAAATATCCTTTATTCATTAAGGATTTATCCTTTATATTCCTTACTTTTGCACCCCGTTTACAACTAACGGGATAAACAATTTTTTTAATAAACAAAAAACAGGGAAATGAGCAACTACGAATTGATGGTGATTTTTACCCCTGTGCTGTCTGAGGAGGAATATAAAGCCGCTCAGAAAAAATTCGAAACCCTTGTTACAGACAACGGTGGCGAAGTAACGCACACGAACCCCTGGGGACTGAAATCACTGGCCTATCCGGTAGCCAAAAAGACAACAGGTCTTTATTGGGTAATGGAGTACTCAGCGCCAACCAGCTTCAATGAAAAGTTGAAAATTCAACTTTTGCGTGATGATTCTGTCATGCGTCACATGTTCACAGTACTCGATAAATACGCCGTCGAGTACAATGAAAGAAAGAAAAGCGGTGTAAAACATTTTCAATCAACATCTAAAGCTGAAACAGCGGAGGCATAAACCATGGCAAAAGCAAACGAGATAAAATACCTCACGGCGATAAAGCAGGACAAACGTCCCAAGAAATACTGCCGCTTTAAAAAAATGGGCATCCGCTATATTGATT
>JBGTJG010000198.1:0-1800 GCA_041745235.1 Ferruginibacter sp.
ATTTTCCGCGTCTTTGTGTCCCCGCGGTTTTAATTTCCCTGCAATCCCTCATTAAATTTTACAATCAATTTCAAAAGGTCTGCCTGTTCATTGAGCGGGAGCGTAGCAGCTCTGTCCCTTACATCATGATAAAAAGTTACGCCACCTCTTGTGTAAAAGAAAAACGACGGCACACCTTTTTCTGTAAACCAATAATGGTCGCTGTTGGCAGCTTTTCCTCTTGCACCGATCGCCGATAAATATTTATGTTCATCGTTGATACGATTCATCAAAGCAAATTCATCCGGAAATAAAGTTGCGTTCACAACGGTTATTCCTTCTTCTCCGGTTCCTGCCAGATCTGTGTTAGTTAGAAAACGAATATTTTTTAACGGAACAGTCGGGTACTCCGAATAATATTTAGAACCCAATAATCCTATTTCCTCTCCCGCAAACAGGATAAAGCCGATGGAATATTTTTGCTGATTAGCCACATAATATTTTGCAAGACTTAGTAACAACGCTACTCCGCTCGCATTATCATTTGCTCCGGGGAAATAAGTATCTTCTCCCATACCACCCAAGTGATCATAATGTGCGGTGATGAAAAGAAAAGAATCGGGTTTTTGAGTGCCGGGTATCATTCCGCAAACATTTGATGCTAGAAAGTTTTTTATAAGCTGACTTTCAATCTCAATTTTAAAGCGAGAAGGAATTCCTTTGAATCGGGTTTTATCAATCTTTACTGTTGCAAATGAATCCTGCGTTTGTGATGCAGACCATGTCAGCTTATTCTCTAAAATAATTTTCAGAGAACCTGAAGTATTTGTAAAATGCAAACTGTCTTTTTGCAAAAGCTTCCCTTTTCCTTCAAATCCTTTGCTTTTGTGATCAACGATAAAATCAATCCCGGGTATAAGCTTTTTATCGTTTATAGATACTTTCATATCGTCCGGGAAAGTATTTGCAGAGTATGAAAACGGTTGCAAATAATCCTTTCCGTCTAAAGGCTTTACTCCGAGCAGCCGGAATTGTTGCGAAAGGTATTCGCCGGCTTTTTTCATACCGTCCTTTGTGTATCCGCGTCCCCAGAATGCAGGAGAAGACAGTGTGTCCACGATCATCCTGTTGTAGGAAATATCCTGTGCATTCACTTTAACACTGCAAATCAAAAGGAAAATTGAAAATACTTTTTTCATTTTATGGATTGATACAAAATATATTTTTCATCAAAATAAGGCTCGTCGAAAATTTTATTTATCTCCCACACAAAGGGTTTGCAATTGCTTTCAGAAATTTCCTGTGAGAGGTCACCGCCCTTCAGGCATATGAGCCCGTTAGGAACACCTTTCTCTGCCTTTTTTGTTTTCCGTAAAAGCGGTTTGCTCATCCACCAAAGGTCTTTTAACGGGGCTACGGCCCGTGAAAGGATGGTGTCAAATTGCCGATTCTTTATTTCTTCCGCTCGGGTATGTTGTGTAGTAATATTTTTTATGCCCGCCCCTTCAGTTACTTCATTTACAACATTTAATTTTTTATTGATGCTGTCTACTAAATGAAATTTTACATTCGGAAAAAATATGGCAAGGGGAACACCGGGGAAACCACCGCCGCTGCCCAGATCCATTATTTCCATGCCGTCTTTAAATTGAAAACGTGCTGCTATGCTCAGTGAATGTAAAACATGGTGCAGATAAAAATTATCCATGTCTTTTCTGCTGATCACATTGATCTTTTCATTCCATTCGGTGTACAGCCCTTTCAAAGCGCTGAATTGCTGATCCTGTTCTGGAGTAAATTCAGAAAAATATTTTTTGATAA
>JBGTJG010000199.1:0-9134 GCA_041745235.1 Ferruginibacter sp.
AACAGGATTTACCGCTACAGGCAACGGCACCATTCCTTCTCAAACCCTGTCTAACTCAACGACTGCGACGGGTACAGTCACTTATACAATTATCCCTTCGGCAAATGGGTGCCCGGGTACACCGGCCAATTATGTGGTTACGGTAAACCCCTCGCCGCAGGTAACATTCTCCGCGCCTGATCAAACGATCTGCTCCGGAAATACCACTGTTGCGGTTACGCTTACTTCACCTACATCGGGTGCAGTTATCACATGGACCTCTGCACCGGTAACGGGAATAAACGGACAGGTATTAAGCGGCGGTGCAATTATACCGGCGCAAACACTTACCAATACTACCAACCAACCGCTGACCGTTATTTACAATGCTAATGCAAACACAAGCGGGTCGGTAGCCTGTCCGGGTGTCGGTTCTGATTACAGCATAATCGTTAATCCATCGCCGCAATTAAGCTTTTCAGCACCTCCGCAAACTATTTGTTCCGGTACGCAAACTGCTGCTGTAACAATAACTTCAGCAACGCCCGGTATATCTATAGATTGGTCGGCAACAGTGCCGACAGGTATAACGGGTGCTGTTACAACCGGCAATAGCGGTAATATTCCCGTTCAGACATTAACCAATAATACGAATACACCCTTAACCATTGTATATGCTGCAATTGGGACAACAGGAGGAAGTATGGCTTGCACGGGTAATCCATTTACTTACAGCATTACCGTAAATCCTTCACCTGATATTATTGCAACACCTAACCCGCAAATCATTTGCTCAAATACAGGTACAAATATTTCCTTGAGTTCATCGGTGTCCGGAACTACATTTACCTGGACCGTACTGAATACATCATCTGTCACGGGAGCTTCGGCAGGCAACGGGAATAATATAAACCAGGTATTGATAAACAATACTTCACTGCCTCAATCACTCAGTTATGTCATTACCCCAAACATTCTTAATAGCGGTACGGGTTGTAACGGGTCACCAATTAATGTTTTGGTTACGGTTAATCCTTTATCGTCCATCAATAACAGTCCGCTTGATCAATCTTTGTGTACAGGTTCTTCCTCAACCCCTGTTAACTGGTCATCCTTAACACCGGGATCCACTTATACATGGGCCGGAAGCAGTAGTACCGGCGTAACCGGTTTTACACCGACAGGCTCGGGAAATCTGCCGGCGATGACACTTGTCAACACCGGCCTTAATCAAGCTTCGGTCGTATATGCTGTTACCGCAGTTTCAAATCAGTGTGCCGCAGCTGCTACAAACTATACCGTTTTTGTAAATCCAAATGCGAAAGCTTTATTCACCGTTACAGATACCATTAAGTGTCCGCCGTTCCTTATAAGCTCTCCCAACATTACCCTTCAGCAATTTCCTGCTAACACCTCAACCTATCAATGGTATGCAAACGGAACGCTGATAGGATCCGGAAATGTTTTCCCGGGGTATACTATTCTAAATGAGAATGATTCAGTTAAGATTACCCTGGTAGCAGTCTCTCTGTATAATTGCAATAACGATAGTATGTCTGCAATGTTGTACACTTACAAACTGCCGCATCCGGCTTTTACAACTTCGGACAGTACAGGTTGCGGACCGTTAACAGTGACTTTTACAAACACTACTAATGACATTAACCTCTTTACATATTCATGGGATTTTGGCAACGGGCAGAGTTCAACGGCGCAACAACCCGGCCCGGTGACCTATCAAAGTGCACCGACCTTTAATGATACATTGTATATCGTAAAGCTTAAAGTATTTTCCATCTGTGATACCGTTACCGTTACCGATACCGTCTATGTTAAATCAAAACCCAAAGCTTTATTCTCTCCGAGTAATGTAAACGGTTGTTCACCTATGCAGGTGAGTTTTACCAATACTTCTTTAGGAGCGGGTGTTACATATTTTTGGGACTTTGATGACGGGCAAACATTTACAACCACATCAACGGCTGTATTCCAGCATACGTTTTATACCGGGGTCATTGATACTTTCCGGGTGAAGCTTATAGCTACCAATGGTTGCGGGTCAGATTCCATTACCTACCTGATCATTACCGCACCTAATCCGATTAGCCTGAATTTCTCATTTAACGGCACATCACAGTATGGCTGCGCACCGCATTCAGTAGCATTTTACAACAATTCTTCCGGTGCCGGTTCTTTTACATGGGCCTTCGGCGACGGTAATTCTGTAACCACTACAAATAATGTGGATACTGTATACCATACTTATAATTTACCGGGGATTTATACGGTAAATGTGACAGCTCATAATAATTGTACGGATACTACTGCCGGTAATACAATAACTGTTTATGCAAAACCAATTCCTGCATTTACAGCAAGTACTTACAACACCTGCATTGGCCAGCAAATTCAGTTCACTAACGGATCAACCGGCGCAAACGCTATACAGTGGCAATTTGGCGACGGAACATTTTCTTCTTCTCTGAACCCGGTGCACAGCTACACTGCTGCCGGCACTTATGACGTGAAGCTTATAGTGTACAGTTCCAATCCATCCGGGAATATTTGCAGTGACAGTATTATTCAGCAAATTGTTATCTATCCATCGCAAACAGGAAACATAACCGTATCTGCCATTTCATCTCCGTGTGCGCCGTCCGTTGTTACTTTCACTAATCTGAATGTACCTGCTGTATCTACCACATGGGATTTCGGAGACGGACAAACCGGTACAGGCAACCAGGTAACCCACACTTATGCGGTAGCAGGTATCTACCAGGTACATGTTATTTCCATCTCCCCCGGCGGCTGTACTTATATTACGGATATAACAGTAACAGTTGGAGGCCCCGCCGGCTCGCTGCAATACAGCGCCGGATATGTTTGTTACCCCGGTTCCGCGTTTTTACAGGCAACGGCTACAAATGCAGACAGTTATTTCTGGCAATTCGGTGATGGCAACACACAAACTACCACGGCACCTACAGTGTTTCATCAATATGCAAACCCCGGCAGTTATTTACCTTCTGTAACGCTGCAGAGTACTGCCGGTTGTAATATTTTATTACCGGGTATTTTACCGATAAAGGTAGATAAGGTTGAGGGCGGATTTACTTATTCACAAACGCAGAATTGCGGGAATACAATACTTGCATTTACAGATACTTCTCACGTTTACTTTGGTACCGCCTTAATTAAATGGAACTTCGGTAATTCACAAACCGGCACCGGCAGCAATCCGAGTAATACTTATTTCACAAGCGGTATCTACACTGTGCAGATGATTGTAATTGGTATCAGCGGTTGTACAGATACAGTGGATATCCCGATCAATGTTTTTGTGAAAAGCAAACCGCTGTCAGTTATCAATGCACCTGCAATAGTATGTGGCTTGCAGAACGTAACGTTTACAGCTACTACCACATCAACCGACCCTGTCACAATTAGAGAATGGCGCTTATCTAACGGTGCTACATCTACCGGAAATACCTTTACTTATAATTTCACATTACCGGGGCTTTATACGGTAAGATTTATTGCCGGTACTTCGAACGGTTGTTTCGATACTGCCTATCATGATATCCAGGTAAAACCAGTTCCTATTGTGGTAGCGAGCGGGCCAGTGACATTATGCCTCGGCAATTCTGCTAACCTGAGTGTATCAGGTGCTGCATCATACCAGTGGACACCGATACAGGGATTAAGCTGCACTACATGCGCTAATCCTGTTGCGAGCCCCATTATCACTACCCCCTATGTAGTGGCGGGCACCACTGATGGGTGTACAGCGAGGGATACGGTTATCATAACAGTTATTCCCCCAATGCAATTGCAGGTATCACCGGATCAAAACATTTGCATCGGGCAGAATGCTTTGCTTCAGGCAAGCGGAGCATCTACTTATATATGGAACCCAAGCAGTACTTTAAGCAGCAGTACTATTCCAAATCCGGTTGCTACGCCAACGTCTACAACCATTTACCGTGTAATAGGAAATGACGGACATAATTGCTTCAGCGATACCGCATTTATAAAAATAGGAGTGGGCCTTTATCCAATTATAAGCGTTGGTCCGGATCTGAGTCTGCCTGCCGGTATTCGACATCCCTTAATTACTACGGTTCAAAACGGGCCCATTCAAAACTGGTTATGGACACCATCTTCAAACCTCAGCTGCAGCAGCTGCCCGAATCCCGTTGCTGATATTAAAAAAGATATCAGTTATATCGTAAAAGGAACTACAGCATTCGGGTGCAGTGCAAGTGATACAATTAATATAAAAGTATTCTGTGCGGATAGTCAGGTCTTCATTCCAAATGCATTTTCACCCGACGGTGACGGTATAAACGATAAAGTATTTATAAATGGAACGGGGATAGTTAATATTATGCACTTCAGGATTTTCAACAGGTGGGGTGTTCTGGTTTTTGAAAGAAATAATTTCAAGGCCAATATTCCTGCTAACGGTTGGGATGGTAAGGTGAATGGCAAGATTTCTACTCCGGATGTCTTTGTTTATACGGCAGAAGTAATGTGTGAGAACGGAAACAAATTTACCTACAAAGGAAATATATCATTGATCAAATAATATTTAATGAAAACAATTTCAAGTCTTTTATTCTGTTTAATGTCGGTCTTATCACAGGCACAGGATATAAATTTTTCTCAATTCAATGAATTGCCTATGCTGCGAAACCCCGCATTAGCCGGCAGTTATCAAGGGGATTTTCGGGCTACGGCAGCGTTTCGGCAGCAATGGGCAAGTGTAACAACGCCATACGTTACGCAGGCTTTAGGATTGGAAATGAAATTCAGTGCTACTCCTGAATCCGATAACTATTTTTCAATAGGCCTTCAACTTACGAATGATGTTGCCGGTGACTCAAAAATGGGCAAGACTCAGCTGTTACCGGTATTGGCATTCCATAAATCGTTAAGCGAGGATAATGACACATATATTTCTCTGGGGTTTATGGGGGGTGCGGTGCAAAACCGCTATGACCCTTCTAAACTTCAATTTAATGACCAGTATGTAAATGGCAGCTTTGATCCGACTAATCCTACATCACAGCCTTTGAACTCTTCAAACATAACTTACTTTGATGGAGGAGTTGGCTTGGTATTTAGCAGCTCTCTGAATGAAAGTTTAAAGTACTATATAGGTGGTTCATTATTTCATTTTAATAAACCAAATGTAAGTTTCTTCAAATCAGCCAATGTAATATTGGATAAGAAACTAATGATAAACGCAGGCATATCCGGTAGGCTTGGTGAGAATAATAGCATGATCATTTATACTGACTATTTTAGTCAGGGGGGGGTTAATCAAATGCAAGGGGGATTAATGTACAAGCATGACCTTGTAAATGACGATGAAGAAAATACCATCAGTCTATCGGCAGGATCCTTTATAAGATGGAATGATGCGGTTATTCCTGTGATTAAATTAGATTATTATTATCTGGGAATAGGCGTTTCTTATGATGCAAATATTTCCAAGTTGAAGGTCGCATCTCACATGCGTGGCGGCTTTGAGGTTATGTTATCTTACCGTAATTTTCTAAATTTCAGGAATAGCTCATTAGACAAAACCAAATGTCCCGGCATATTTTAGAATAAAGTGTGCAAGTTTTCAAACGAGAATTTGTATATCTATGCAAAGGATCTGAAGCTTATGCTTACACTAAGAGGGTATCTTAGCGGACATAAGACTTGCTTACAGTATAAGAAAGCCGCTTGAGGTCTACCATTTTGCTTCCTTTTTGGTGCCTCTCGCTCTCTGCTTTTCAGCATTCCAATCCTTAGCATTAATGTAATACCCTGTTGACTTTTGTGTTCGTTGAGATAGGTAGCTGAGCTTGAGAATTAAGGGAGCCATACCATCCTTGTTCGCTTTACTCTTATGTACCCATAAAAGGATCTTAATTGTGTTTCCCATATTCAAGTTTTTAAAGTGAATGAATAGGCGAGAGAATGGGCAGGTTGGATAATGAGGGAAGCTAAAATTTCCCATCTCTTTTCCCACCTTTTTGGGAAGGAACGGGCACGAAAAAGAGCTACATTGCTGTAACTCTTCACTTTTTATGCTCCCACTGCTGGACTTGAACCAGCGACCCTCTGATTAACAGAAAGGTGGCGCTATATTTTAATTACATAAACAATTGAGAATCACGGTAAGACTTTTTTAATATGATTCGTTTTGTTCAATCAGGTCATGTTTTACTCACTTTTTTACTCACCCCTTTTAAAAGCTGTAAACTCCCGTCAGATATACCTTTCTGAGCAATATTCTGCTTCAGTTTTACTGCTGATTCTCTCAGACCTTTTGCGTACTGTTCTATATCGTTTAATTTTTTATGTAAAGATTTATACTGTACCTGCAGCTGATCATCCGCATGCATATCACCGGCTCCCATTAATAACCAGGTTGAAGAAATATTAAACTCGGTGCAGAGAAGGGCGCAGGCCTCCAATGTAGGGGCATACTTTTCTTCAGTGTCGGTCTGCATACGGGTAAGGTTACTAGGCGCCATGGAAATCTTTTCACAGATATCCCTCAGTGTACGTTTATTTTCTCCGGCCGGTATGATCAGTGATGTTACAGCTTGAAGAAATCTTGCAGTAATTTGGATAGTGTGAGGTTTTGCCATTTATTGCATACCAAAGGCATGATTTATTTCCTTCTTTTCACCAGAAGAAAGTTTTATTGAATCCAAGCTAATTAACCCTCCAATAGTTGTTATTGAATTTCCTTCTCTTCCGTTAGATACAATTAACGTGGTGTATTCTCCGGGAGGTACTTTAATATAAAATCTTCCACTTCCGTCTACTGTGGTTTGCATATTGCTTTTAGAAATTAATTCAAGAAATTGCTCATTTGAGCGGCTATCTAATAAATGATACTTTTCCTCTGTTTCCGCGTTAAATAAAGTCAATCTTTTTAAAACTTTTTCACTTTCATCAGCTCTCATTTGAAGAGATTCTTTTGCCGTTGGAATTCCTAAAGCAGATAATTTAATGTCCATCTCCTTAAGGTCTTGTAGGTCTTTGTAATTCTTTTTATCAACACTAATTGTCAGAAAACTATCTAAACTGGAATGGTTTATTTTATTCGTATTCTCTAATAAATAAACTTTCGCTCCAATGTCAGGTTTATCTCCAAGATTATTATTGAAGAAGTAAGTAACTACACCAGTTACCTCAGCTGGTTCTGTTTTGCATTGTGTAAGTAGGAAAAGAATTACTAAATATTTCAATTTCATTCGAAGCTATTTTTAGTTTTAATATCCTTTATAATTGATTATTCTTTTTTTGTTACCTGAACAACATTAAATATTTGTATTACCCTGTCCATCGACAATTCAAAATCAGGGTATTGTTTTTTATCTGGATTCAATGAATGGCATGTGATTACTCCTGTCTCCGTATTGTGGTTGGATATTTCTTTTATAACAATCCCATCCAATGTAACTATTACAAAACGGCTGAATTTATTCAGATGCAGTTTATCTCTCCATAAATGCCTCCCAATATTGCGAGCGGTGGCAATAGATTTATCCTCAATAGATTTCTTACTGCCATCATCCATACTGTCTCCGCTTACCTCAAAACTTTTATATTCCCCGCGGTGAACCTTTTCTACTATTATTGGATGGACTGGTAATTCACTTATATATTCTTCATCTCCCCAACTCGTTAAATAACCTGCGTACGCTTTTATTGTTATTAATGGGGTATTCATTAAAAATTTACCATCAGCAAGCGGAATGATTCCTTCCGATGCTAATATATCAATTGGTGGATCGGATATAGCTTTTGCATTAGATGCGGGTGTTTTATAATGAACATTTTGTAATATTCCCTTGTATTCTTTTTGTAATGCAAGTAAAACCCCTTCTCCCACACCGGATAGTTTCGCTTTATTTAGATGAGGTCTTGAATACCCAATAACAGCAGCTATTTCAGCCAACGTTTGTTTAGTCTCAAATTGAATCCGTTGAACCGTTTCTAGAATCTCGTTTTTCAAAATATTACAAAATGTGGATAAGTTTATTATTAAAAAGATTACAAATTGTATTTTACGTTACATTTTGTTCCTATTTTTGAAATCACAAACGAAATCAAATATAAGAAAATGAGACTAACCGAAAAAGCCATTCAGGCAATAGCAGAGAAAAACATCACAGGAAAAATCATGGATGAATTAAAGGTTAGTCCGTCTTCAATTTATCGCATAATCAAAGAAAATAAATCCAACGGTCCGCTAACGAGCGCCGGAGCATTATCGTTGATTAGGCAGGAAACAGCACTCACCGACGATGTTCTTCTGGAACGTGAATCATTTTCATAAATCAAAAATCAACTGATTATATCCTCATAAATGTTAATGCCTGTTAAACCTTTCTAAAACACAAAATGCAATTGTCATGAACTTAAAATTTTCACTCAACGCTTCACAACTCCGAAACATCCGAGAGGAGGGCATCGAGCCCATTATGTGCGGTCCTGTAGCAGGAACTAAGGACATGTATCATCTTGAAGTTGAGCCGAGCTCTACTCCTAAGCTCCTTGCGGCTTTTTTCCATTGGGGTAAAAAAGTAGGCCGCGGTGTGATCACTGCCAAAGTGATTCCTATGTATGAATTAAGAAGAAAAACAGCTCACCAATGACAATTAAAACTCTACATAAAAGATTTGATCAGATCATTTTGATGTGTGACCTGATCAGGCAAGAGACGTGCTCAGCAAAAGCCGATCTGGAGCGGTTATCCGCTCCGGCTCCTTCGGGGGTAAAAGGCAAAGCGCTTAGTGCAGAAAAGATAGTAATGCTAAAATCTAAATTCAGGAAATCTCTAATTAAAACAGCATGATTAACAAACACGTAGGAATCCCGGTAATTCCAATGAGAAGAATTCTTATCCAGTGGGCGGCAGCTCGCAATATTCCTTTTAATCCAAAATCGTGGGAAAGCATAGTAAGATGCTTCAATGCATATAACCTCCAAGCTAAAATTCAAAACTAAAACCATGGAACAGATCCTGTTAATTATTTGCCTCACCCTGCTGATCCTGCGGATCACGCTAGGCCCTATTAAAAGAAGGAAGTCCTCGCCTTCATTTGCACCGGTAGAAATTATCCGCAGGGATGGTTACAGAT
>JBGTJG010000200.1:0-3790 GCA_041745235.1 Ferruginibacter sp.
CTCTTTCATCTCGGGTTCAATATTATAACCATTACTCTTGGGCTTATCATGTTCCCGTTATTTATAAAACTGGTTCTTATGATATCCGGTAATACCAGCTTGCAGCAACAGGTAGCCAGCGCTCACATGCTGTTTAATGTAATGGGCGTTCTTGCTTTCCTGCCTTTTGTGGGTTTGATTGAAAAATTACTGAACAGGATGCTGCCGGATAAAGAGGGGGAGCCTGCGCTAGCGATAAATAAGGAAGGTGTAAAAGAAGAAACTCCCGGTGTGAAATAAGTTTTATTCAGTTGCTTTTATAATTTTCTTCAGCAACACCATTTGTCCAAGGTGATAATGCGCATGCTCCACACTACCCTGAAAGTTTTTATAAGCGGTAGCATGATCAGGCAATATCGGCAAGGTTAATTTGCTTTCCTCAAAATTAATGATAGCAGTAGCCAATTGCTCTGCAGAGCGAATATTATCTTTCTGCAGCTCTTCCCATTCTTCTTTTGAACTCAATAACGGGGTATCAAAACCATTATCCTCTCCTACGTGAGGGACAATCCCTACTGCCCTTTGTGCCACGGACCTGTTCCAAAAACTGATGTGGTGAAGCAACATGGCTATTGTATTTGCAGATCCGTCGGCATGTTGATTAGCTTCTTCAAATGAAACATCCGCCAGGGCAAGTTCAATATTAATTTCCGTCCAGTTGTCGCCGTTCTGCACATCTAATAAATGTTGGGCAATAAGGTTGGTAAAGTTCATTTTAATTAATTTTATTTTTACCGCAGGTGTTTAATAAAGAGGACACAAAGCATGCCGACAGTTATCATTCTAATGAAATTTTCCCGCCATGTATCAATAAAAAAACCACCCTTAAAAGAGTGGTTTTAAAATATAGTACTGTATAACTTTTAGATCCTGAAGTGAGCGAAAGCTTTGTTAGCCTCTGCCATACGGTGTGTATCTTCTTTCTTCTTGTAAGATGCACCTTCACCTTTACTTGCTGCTACGATCTCGTTAGCTAATTTGTCTGCCATGCTGCGGCCGTTTCTTTCGCGGCTGTAACGTACCATCCATTTGATGCTTAGGGAAACTTTACGATCTGCACGAACCTCTGCAGGAATCTGGAAAGTAGCACCACCTATACGGCGGCTTCTTACTTCCACACCGGGAGTAATGTTGGTCAATGCTTTTTTCCATACTTCATATCCGTCTTCACCGGTAGTTTTTGCCACCTTATCTATTGCATCGTAAAATATATTGTATGCACCGCTTTTTTTACCTTCCCACATCAGGTTATTTACAAAACGGGTAACCAGTTTGTCGTTAAACTTAGGGTCGGGTGCTAAAGGGAGTTTCTTGGCTTGTGCTTTACGCATTTCTGTTTTTATTTAATATTGAAGATCTAATATTTATTATTAAACCTCAGTTGTCAATTCTTTCTAAATACTAACTACTTAATTCTTCTAATCTGTTCTTAAGCTTTCTTAGCTCTCTTCGTACCGTATTTACTGCGGCTCTGCTTACGGTCTTTTACACCGGCAGTATCCAAAGAACCGCGAACGATGTGGTAACGTACACCCGGCAGATCTTTAACCCTTCCGCCACGGATAAGTACGATACTGTGTTCCTGCAGATTATGGCCTTCCCCGGGGATGTATGCGATAACTTCAATCTTATTTGTAAGACGAACTTTTGCTACTTTACGAAGAGCAGAGTTTGGTTTCTTAGGCGTGGTGGTATATACTCTCGTACATACGCCCCTGCGCTGCGGACAAGCATCAAGCGCTCTTGATTTGCTTTTGGCTTTGATGATCTCTCTGCCTTTTCTTACGAGTTGTTGTATTGTTGGCATTTATATAACCTTTTTTTTCGGACGGCAAAGGTAGGGGTTTATTTTAAAAAGGGAAAATAAAAGCGGTATTTTTTGATGATAATGCAAAAACCTTCAGAAACTGAAGGTTTTATTGGAGATAATCCATTTTCTTACAATTTCTGCATCCATCCATAAGTATCATCGGTCTTCCCATAACGGATATCATTGAGCATCATCTTAACTTCAGGCGCTATTTTCCAATTCTCTACATCGAATGTCATAACATATTCTTTGTAACGAAGCTCTTTTATAAGAGAGATTGTTGCAGCGGTACCCGTACCAAAAACCTCTTTCAATGTTCCGGCCTTGTGAGCCTCAATAATTTCATCAATAGTAATACGACGTTCTTCTATTGAAAGTCCCATTTGCTTTAGCAGAACCAGTACGCTATCCCTTGTAATACCTGCTAAGATTGTTCCTAAAGTCAGACCCGGTGTAATGGCGGTATTTCCTATAATGAAAAAAACATTCATCGTACCGCATTCCTGCACATATTTATGCTCAAAAGCATCTGTCCACAAAACTTGGTCATAACCTTTAAGCTTGGCCTGCGCAGTAGGGTACATGGAAGCGCCGTAATTGCCGGCTGCTTTTGCATAACCTATCCCACCCGGTACTGCACGTACATATGTTTCCTCTACATATATTCGCATAGGCGTGGCATAATAAGGACCTGTAGGGCTCAGGATGATCATGAATTTGTATTTTTCACTCGGTTTTACACCAATCGCTTCATCTGTTGCGAACATGAAAGGTCGTATATATAAGGAGTGATCCTCTTTATTAGGAATCCAGTTGCTGTCCAGTTTTACCAATTGGCGCATTCCTTCCATAAATATATCTTCCGGCACAGCAGGCATCTGCATTCTTTCTGCGGAAATATTAAAGCGTTTAAAATTATCCTGCGGACGAAAAATAACTGCTTCTCCTGCGGGGTTTTTATAAGCCTTTACGCCTTCAAAGATTGACTGGCCATAGTGTATTGCAGCATTGGACGGATCCATTAACAAGGGCTGGTAAGGTTTAATCTCCGGTGTTTTCCATTCACCGTCTTCATAATCTACCTCCAGCATATGATCGGTCATGAACTTACCAAAGGGAATATTCTCCA
The DNA here is from genome assembly GCA_041745235.1 of Ferruginibacter sp. GTDB lineage: Bacteria > Bacteroidota > Bacteroidia > Chitinophagales > Chitinophagaceae > Ferruginibacter. Next base: position 2,979 of record JBGTJG010000200.1, read on the forward strand.
GGTTAATGTCGTTCAGCTTGCTCCTTTCTACCCGGGTTATATTAAAATCTGCTGCTGCAACCATATTGTTTAATTTTACTGCAAAGAAACGAAAATTTACGGGCAAAAGAACCTTTATGAGTTTGGATAATTTAACCCTATCGCCTTACCTGATACAAGAACTGTACGAGAATTCATTAATAGATAATGCACCGGGAAAAACCAAGAAAAAGATGGCTTCTGCCGATGAACCGGCAACAGTTGGTAAGAAAGGGGCAGTAAGAGAACCTGCGGGCAACATTAAATTCCTGGGGAACAATGCGAAAAATATCCTGATCATAGTTGATGAAGCTGATCATGCTTTTCTGCCGGATGCAGAACTGAATTTTCTTATAACAATCTTAGAAGCATGTAAGATCAATTTTGATGATTGTTCATTGGTGAACAGCAATAAAAATGCTGAACTTACTCCTGAGAATTTGAATGGTCAATTCTCCCCGGCGGTTTTATTATTTTTAGGAACCGAACCGCAACTTCTGGGCTTTCCTATTCAGATTCCTCAATATAAAGTGCAGCAATATAATAAGCAGCAATATATGTGTGCGCCGGCGCTGCAGGTTTTATCTGCTGATAAAGAAGCTAAAAAGCAATTGTGGAATGCCTTAAAAGTTTTGTTTTCTATTGGTTAATTAATGTATATGCGCCTGATCTTTGCCACCAACAACCAAAACAAAATTGCTGAAATAAAAACCGCTGTAGCTGCAGGATTAGAAATCATCACATTAAAGGATGCAGGTATTGATATAGACATCCCCGAGCCGCATGATACGCTT